>NZ_JAKIJS010000008.1 GCF_021608225.1 Pseudalkalibacillus berkeleyi | reverse complement strand
TGTTTGACTTGCTCATAATTTTAAATCGAAATTGATTCAGGGTTCTTTATAAAAAGACCCGTGTTTCACGCTTGGCTTTTGTTCAGTTTTCAAAGAGCTATTGTCGATTCGTTTGTGCGAATCTGTATAACCTGTCGCTTATTGGCGACTTTATTAATTTACCACACTGCGTTATTGAATGTCAACAACTTATTTTATCTTGTGTGTTGCCGCGAAATCAGTATTTCCGACGACGAAAAATAATATACCATCTTTCAGAAGATGAAGCAATACATTTTTACAAAATAAGTTCCCAAGCATTCGAACTTAGGACTAATAACCTAGTCTTTGTCGAAGATACGTGCAAATCCCGTTATTAAGGATCACATTATAGGTGAAGGATTAGCAAAAATCCTTTAGTAGAAATCCCTGAATAAAGAAAAGGTTGGCTCCTATTTTAGAAGAGCCAACCCATAACTATCTATTTACTTCATTACTCGCTGCGATTTCTCATTTGAGGGAAGAGTAATACGTCTCGAATCGAAGCTGAATTCGTTAACAACATGACAACACGATCAATTCCAATTCCAAGCCCACCTGTAGGAGGAAGTCCATATTCGAGCGCTTCGATGAAATCATTGTCCATCATATGCGCTTCGTCATTCCCTTCTTCACGTTCCTTTAACTGACCTTCAAATCTTTCGCGTTGATCAATTGGATCGTTGAGCTCGGTAAAGGCATTCGCATGTTCGCGACCGACAATGAATAGTTCAAAACGATCTGTAAACCTCGGATCCTCTGCATTCTTTTTAGCAAGAGGAGAAATAGCCACTGGATGTCCATATACAAATGTGGGTTGTATGAGCTTTTCTTCAACGAAGTGTTCAAAGAATTCGTTCAACACATGTCCGAAAGTCATCGTTTCTTTTACTGGAACATTATGTTCTTTCGCAAGTGCGCGTGCTTCCTCGTCGCTCATTTCTTTCCAGAAGTCGACTCCAGTATGCTCTTTAACTGCATCAACCATGTGTAGTCGTGTCCATTGTGGCTTTAAGTCTACTTCATAGTCTCCATATTTCACGGTTGTGGTTCCAAGAACTTCTTCCGCTACGTGTGCAATTAAGTTTTCTGTAAGCGCCATGACATCTTTATAATCGGCGTACGCTTCATATAGTTCCATCATTGTAAACTCAGGATTGTGGCGAGTGGATACACCTTCATTACGGAAGACGCGCCCAATCTCATACACTTTTTCCATACCTCCGACAATTAGACGCTTTAAGTGAAGCTCGATCGCGATTCGCATGTATAACTCCATATCAAGAGAGTTATGGTGCGTAATAAATGGACGTGCAGAAGCTCCACCAGGAATCGAGTGCATTGTCGGTGTTTCAACTTCAAGGTACCCGTTGTTATCTAAGTAGCGACGCATGGATTGCAATATTCGGCTACGCGTAACAAATGTATCCTTTACTTCAGGATTCATAATTAAGTCAACATAACGTTGACGGTATCTTTGTTCAATATCTTTAAGCCCGTGGAATTTGTCTGGTAGTGGGCGTAATGCTTTAGAGAGCAAGGAAAAGTCCGTCACTTTTACAGATAACTCTCCAACTTTTGTTTTAAAGGCTACACCCTGAACGCCTACAATATCGCCAATGTCTATCGTGTTAAATAATTCGTATTGCTCTTCTCCAACAGAGTCTTTACGAACATATAGTTGTATTTGCCCCGTCAGGTCTTGCATGTGCGCAAATCCAGCTTTCCCTTTTCCGCGTTTAGTCATAATGCGGCCTGCAAGGGACACGACGTTTTCTTGGTCAGATAAATCCTCTTTAGAAATATCACCGTAGTTCTTCACCATAGAATCAGCAGTGTGTGTTCGATCGAATCGGTGTCCGAAAGGATCGACGCCTAAATCTTTTAACGTATTCAACTTCTCTCGTCGAACGAGTAATTGGTCATTTAATTCGACATCTTGACTCATTTGTATCACTCCTAAAAATCAATTCACGTTCAATATTGTATATGTGATTATTTCATTATTAACTGTAACACTAACTTTCTCACCCTTAGTCCTTAGTAAAAGCTCTCTTCCTAAGAGCGAATCTACTGATAGATAATTGAGCATTGGAGAAGCTTCAATCGGGTGGACAAGCTTATAAGATTCTACTACATCCAAAAAGGGATCCAATAAGGAAACGGTAGACCCAAGGGAAACAACTCCGTTTCGACTACCTTCCTTTAAAGGTTCAGCGGAGTACACGATCCGTTCAAGGTCCACAATCCTTTGCTTAATGAATTGCGCCTCTTCCCCCATCTTTTCAGATGCCTGTTCAAAGGTTTCTTTCTTGCTTTCGTACATTTCAATTAAATCCGTAGCTAACTTCTTGATGCCTTCACTAGTGAGTTGGGTTATTTGTTCACTCATACTCATCCTCCTATATTGATAGGTTGCTTGTGTTGACACCAAGACGTATGTAAACAGTATTCTCTAAGAGAACACGGTTATCCTACTTTAATTTCGTACGCTTTTTGTGCATTTATCGTATCACAACATCTTCACCTCGTGCTTACAACTGCTGTACTTTCTTTGGAGAAAGTTCTTCTTGAGTTATATGAAGAGCTTTAGTGACTTTAATGATAAAATCTTGATCTGGCATTCGATTCCCTCGTTCAATCTCTCCAAGGATCGAGACAGAAATGTTCATTTCCCCTGCAAGCCCTTCTTGCGTGAAACCCTTTAGTTTCCGAAAAGCCCGTATTCGCCTTCCCCATTGTTCCGCTTCCATACGTTTACTCCTTTTTTGTCAATTCTTTCTTCGATGACCTGTGCAAAGTTTTCATCCGTATGTGGAAATTTCAAATTAGGTTGTAGCTCATAAAGGGGAATCATGACAAATCCTCTTTCGAGCATTCTAGGATGTGGAATTTTTAGGTCTTCTGATTGTATATTCTCTTGATTATACAACAAAATGTCAAGGTCTATCGTACGTGGACCCCAGTGTACCTCACGTGTACGATTGAGTTTCTTTTCGATATCCAATAAAGCGCTCAGTAGATTTTGAGGGGTTAATTGGGTTTGTACACGAATCACCATGTTCAAAAAAGCATCTTGATCCGTATAGCCCACTGGGTCTGTTTCATAAATGGACGACGCTTTAACGAACTGTGTATCGTTTAATTGTTCTATTTCCTTAATTGCGCTTTTCATATAATGACTGCGATCGCCGATATTGGATCCAAGTGCGATATACACTTCATTCATGAGCGAGACCTCTTCATTTCAATTGCAACAGCATCGTAATGTCCTGGAATTGGTGGGTCCGGCTTAATCACCTTAACTGTACAAGCTTGAATAATCGGAAATTCCCCAAGTAAAGCTTGCGCGATATCTTCTGCAATGGATTCAACAAGCTTCTTCGGTTCTCCCTCTACAATTTCTTTTGTTATTTCATATGCTTGTCCATAGTGAACTGTACTTTCAATGTCATCGGTTTTTGCCGCATTTGCTAAATCACATTCAAGTACAAGATTGACATTAAAACGTTGCCCTAATTTGTTTTCCTCTGGGTATACACCGTGATAACCATAGAATTTCATATTATCAATGTAGATCTTATCCATACTGGACAGCCCCCTTTTTCATTAACATGGCATCCATCATCATTGCCATCCGCTTATTCTCCAGAACATCATGAACACGAACAATCTGGCATCCCTTTTGAATTCCAAGGCATGTCGTCGCACCCGTACCTTCCATTCGCTCGTTTGCTTCGGTTTGTAATACTTTACCGATAAACGACTTTCTAGATGTACCAAGAACCACCGGGTAACCTAGCTTAGTCAAAACCTCTAGGTTGAACATAACCTCTAAATTATCTTCATATGTTTTCGCAAATCCAATTCCCGGGTCGAGAATGATATTTTCATCTTTTACACCTGCATCTCTTACAAGGTCAATACTCTCCCTTAATCCTTTTGCAATGTCTGACATGAGATGGTTGTAGTTTCCATCTCCCTGATTGTGCATAAGGATAATCGGAACCTGGTAGGTTGCTGCAACTTCTGCCATCATCGGATCCGCTTTTGCGCCCCAAACATCATTAATAATGTCCGCACCCGCTTCAATGGATTGTTTAGCAACCTCTGCTTTATACGTATCAATAGAAATCGGTACATCAACCGCTTCTCTAACTGCCTTAATAATCGGAACAACTCTTTCAATCTCTTCTTCTAATGTTACTTTTTCAGCACCTGGTCTAGTTGACTCCCCGCCAATGTCAATGATATCAGCACCTGCTTCAACCATTTCCTGCGCGTGTCTCACCGCTAAGTCAACTGAAGTGTAGTTACCTCCATCTGAAAAGGAATCCGGTGTTACATTTAATATCCCCATGATCCAAGTCCGTTCATTAAGATCCATCGAGAAATCTCTAATGTTTAATACACGTGACTTTTGTCGTTCACCTTCATTGGCAAGCAGTTGTTGAATCTCTCTCCCGACATGAATCACTTCATCATTATCATGTTCTAGCAGCGAATGAACGGCACGCTGCAATCCGAAGGGATGACCTAGGATGATGGCGTCCGTTCCCTCAGCCTCTAACTGTTCTGCTTCCTCAGAAATGATGCAACCAAGGCCTTGAAGGAGCATCGATTGTTTCAACTGCCAAGCCACTTTCAATGAGAGATTTTCGATTCTGATCACATTTTTACTTTCTATCAACTGATTTCTACGAAGACGATCAATCTTAGCACCAACTGACATTAACTCGTTCATTGCATCTGTTTCGTTGCTTGGAAATAAATAAATGGGGTTGTACTTCATTACTTAAAATCCTTTCTATGTTCGCCTTGTCCAGGTATTCATCCGGCCTTGGACATATTCACTGAATAACGCATTCGTCACGTCGCCATTTTTCCCAGGAAGTTGAAGGTCACCTAGTGATTTAATCCCCACAATTTCCTGAACTGAATTCGTAACAAAAACTTCGTCCGCTTCCATTAAATCCTCTTGGATGAATTCCCCGACCTTGACCGGTTGCCGTATTTTCTCGCAAAGCGACAATACATATTGACGTGTAATTCCGTTCAGTATTCCTGTATGAATAGAAGGCGTGTATAAAACACTATCCCTCACCCAAAAAACATTTGAGGTAATGCCTTCTGCTACGTAACCTTTTTCGTTAAGAAAAATCCCCTCGACAGAAGGATCGTTCAATTCTTGTTTCGCCAACAAATTATTCATAAAATGATGAGATTTCCAGCGTTCATAACCTTCCGGACTATTTCTTGTAGTCGAGAGAATTTGCGCATGCTTTTCTTGAAGTGTTTCACCAGCTTCTGGCAAAGCGCCTCCGTATACAAGAATTGTAGGCTGATCGAAACTTAAAGATCTCAGACCCGCCTCTCCTTTACCCGCTGATATGTTGAGTCGGATACTGGCGTTGCGCCAATGGTTACTTTCGAGCAGTTGCTCGACAATTTCTAAGACTTCCGCTCTTTGAAATGTCCATTTGATGTTCAACTCTTGTAACGAATGGTTGATGCGCTCCAAATGATCATCAAGCAAAAATGGATGACCATTATATACTCGAAACGTTTCAAATAATCCTATACCGTATAGATATCCGTAATCAAATGGAGAAATCTTTGCAGCTCTTTCATCTACAATGTCGCCATTTAGATAGATGTACATACTAACTCCCGTTTATAAGATTTAATAAAGTTCTTTAGTAGTTGTTTCCCGTTATCGGTCATGATGGATTCTGGGTGGAATTGTACGCCTTCGATGGGCAACGTCTTATGCCGAATCGCCATAACTTCGCCTTCTTCCGTTTCAGCTGATATGTCAAAACAGTCTGGTAAGCTAGTGCGATCGACGATTAAAGAATGATATCTGGTTGCAGTCACTTCAGGTGCCATCTCAGAGAAAATGGTCTTTCCATCATGTTGAATTCTTGACGTTTTCCCGTGCATTAGACGCTCAGCCCGAATAACGTCTCCACCGAATACTTGCGCAATAGATTGATGGCCTAAACAAACACCGAAAATCGGTATTTTTCCTGCAAAATAACGGATCGCCTCTAAGCTAATTCCAGCTTCATCAGGACTACATGGTCCAGGTGAAATCATTAGAAAGCTAGGGTCCAGGTCTTTAATCTCTTCAATTGTTATTTTATCGTTCCGTCTTACGATCAGCTCTTCCCCCAACTCCCCTAGATATTGCACGAGGTTGTAGGTAAACGAGTCATAATTATCGATCATTACAATCATTTCTTACACCTTCTTTATGGTCGTTTTTCACTTAATTCTTTAGCGTGCCATAGCGCTTTCGCTTTTTTAAGGCTTTCCTTGAATTCCGCTTGAGGGTCCGAGTCAATAACAATACCAGCGCCTGCTTGTACAAATGCTTTTCCACCCTTACAAATCATCGTCCTAATTGCAATATTCAACTCAGTATCTCCGTCAAACCCAATCCAACCTATGGACCCTGTATAAACACCTCTTCTTACAGGCTCAAGCTCTTCTATAATTTCCATTGTGCGTACTTTTGGTGCTCCTGTTATCGTACCACCTGGGAATGTCGCTCTTACTAAATTCATCGTCGACTCGTCCGCATGAAGCATCCCTTGAACATTTGAAACGATGTGCATAACGTGTGAGTATTTTTCAATAACCATAAACTCATTGACTTCTACTGTTCCATACTGGCAAACACGGCCTAGATCATTTCGCTCTAAGTCAACGAGCATGACATGTTCTGCGCGTTCTTTTTCATTTTCAATTAAAGTTTTGGCTAGTGCTTCATCTTCCTCAGGCGTTTTTCCGCGAGAGCGGGTACCCGCAATCGGTCTTGTGCTTACATGGTCCCCTTGCTTTTTCACAAGTAATTCTGGTGAACCATTCACGAGTTGGAAGTCTGGTGTTTCCATATACCCCATATACGGAGATGGATTGAAATTTCTTAAATGCTCATATATTTTGTGCGGTTCAGAATGTAATGGCTGAGATTGTCGCACAGATAGATTCACTTGAAACACATCACCGCTCCGAATGTATTCTTGCACTTGCTTGACTGCTGATGTGAACGCTTCTTCATCCATTGAGTATTCTGGTGAATCCACTAAACTTTTCTCCGTATCATTTGAAGTAACATTCGTCTCCTTTGTTTGAAACCATTGTGCTTCCATGGCATTTAATTTCTCCATACCAATATCTGGGTCGTTTATATTCAAATGTGTAACGAGCGTTAATGCGTTCGTCGTTTTATCATAAACCACAAACTCTTCGAAGATCATAAAGTAGAGATCAGGCATGTCCATATCATCGATCGTTTGTACGGGTAGTGTCTCAATTTGACGGGCAATATCATAGCTGATGTAACCAATTGCGCCACCTTTAAAATCCGGTAGGTTAGCTGCTCGTGTTTCACCTTCGTTAATCTCGTAAGCATTCAAATAGGCTTCTGCTAATGCAAGTAAATCACCTTGTTCGAATCTAACGCCAGAACTAGAATGAATTTCTAGCGTGTCACCTTTCCCTTTCAACAATGCACTCGGACAAGCTCCAATAATATGGAATCGCCCACCTCTTCCACTTTCAAGCAAAACATGGTGCTTATGCCCTTTACGATACGATTGATATCCTTCGAACCAATCATTTTGTATATTTTCAATGGTTTTTGAAAACCGAAATCTTGTAAACTTTTGCATAAAAGTACGCTCCTGACGTTCATTTTCCTCTTTCATTGTACATGAACCATAAAAGGATGACACGTAAAAATAGCCACCATTTATTTACACTAGAAAAGCGGAATCGCCTTGGTCAGGTGCGTAGAGCGCTGGAGGTTCCTCGCAATAACACGCTTTTTGTGTTGTAAGAGGAATCGAAGCGACCTCGAGC
>NZ_JAKIJS010000007.1 GCF_021608225.1 Pseudalkalibacillus berkeleyi | reverse complement strand
CCGAAGCCGACCACGGAAGTTAAGCTCGCGCGTCAATGGTAATTGGGGGCTTCCCCCTGTGAGAGTAGAACGTCGCCGGGCACTATCGAGAGTAGTCGAGAGACTGCTCTTTTTTGTATGTTTAAAGAAGTCCGCAAGGAGTTGAGTCTACAAAGTAATTGAGGTTTTGAAAGATCCATGTAGTAAGAAGTTACTGAATTCCCCAAGTGGAAGCAAAAGTTCCACAAGCGAGAGCTGAAGTTCCACAAGTGAAAGAGGAAGTTCCCCAAGTAGGAGCGAAAGTTCCACAAGCGAGTGCGGAAGTACCACAAATATGAGCCAACTATTATTATTGCTTGTATAAGGAAAGATTTTTGTGCCAAAAATCATCTATATTAGAAGTAAGTTGTGGAGTGAGTGCTCGGTAGAGGGAAAATCGTTCTACGAAGCACCTAAAGAGGTGGAATGAGTGCTCGGTAGGAGGGAAATCGTTCTACGAAGCACCTAAAGAGGTGCAATGAGTGCTCGGCAACAAGAAAATCATTCTACGGAGCACCCAAAGAGGAGGAATGAGTGCTCGGCAGCAAGAAAATCATTCTACGAAGCACCCAAAGAGGAGGAATGAATGCTCGGTAACGGAGAAATCATCTTACGAAGCACTCAAAGAGGGCGTATGAGTGCTCGGTAGAAGAGAAATCGTTCTACGGAGCATTCAATCGCACCTTAAATCGCGAAACATCTATCATTTTTCAATAAACTTATGCAAGACAATCATCCTATTCTAAATTCCTTAGAACTCATATAAAATGTATGTATTGAGCTTAATATTCAAATTCAGAATAGGAGTAAGGATATGAAGAAACTCTCGTTATTATTTGCTGTTACTTTTTTTCTAATACTAACTGCTTGTAGTTCTAATTCTGCTACAGAACAGGCAGAGGAAGACCTGCCTAAAACAGAGGAAAGTACAGAAGATGAGAACCAAGAAAATCTATTAGAGGATGAACAGAATGACACAGATACTGGTGAGGAATCCGTAGATACTACGGATGAGTCTAGTGACACTGAAGAGGACACAACATCAGATGAAAATGCTCAAGAAGATAAAAAAGCTTCAGCCATCACGATTGAACTTGCACCTTCTCAAGAATCTTTCAATATAAACGGAATTTCAATGGGAGATACGAGTGATCAAGTGATTGAGGTTCTTGGATCACCTAAAGAAAAACCTCACGGGGATGAGCGTTATGATTATACATTCCAAGATGCTACGTATGGAGAAAAATTAATGGTTGTATTTGATGACGTAGGTGTGAACTTCATTCAGGCAGATACGAGCACAAAGCAAGGTAAGCTGTTGACCGATGAGTTTATAGAATCATTTCCAGGTGATATCTATAAAGCTACAGAGGATCAGCTTCAATTATTTGATGCTAATTCACTTTTCGCATATGTCATAAACGAGGATTCTATTATGGTCGTGGAGAATTATAATTCGGATAATGGAATGGCTCGAGCCTATATGATTACGCATATTGGTGGTTGGGCTTATGCCCGAGGCTGGAGCATGGAAACGTTTAAAGATGATACTCAATTCATTAAAGTAGATGCTACAACTGCAATTTCCGAACAATGAATAATAAGAGAGGATGAAGACAGGTTTATGTCCCATCCTCTTTTTTCTGATTCTCTAAGTGCTGCATAAGCATATAAGGGACTTTCTTTCGGGATATCGTTAAATACCTTGATATAAATGGGAAGTCATTACTGGAGAATGTATGAAATAGCTCGCCCCACCACTCTGTTTCATAACGACAGATCATACTCAAATTGTAGAGTAATAAGTAATGGACCATAACTTCATGAAAAGGCTCAAATCCTTCTCTCGATAATGGACAATACCAGTTTTCATCTAGCGTTTGATAAAAGAGTTGGTCAGGTTGATTCTTACAATCAATCATTATGAATGGGTCGTTAAAACTAATCGCTACTTCTTCATCACAAAATCTTTGCTTTAGGAATTGAACAAATCTTGCTTCTGTCATATGTAGTGCATCGAGAATACTAACGTTCACTTTAAAATGAGTGCCATCCTTATAGATTTTCGCTAATGGACTTTGCCCTGTCATTTGATTGAACAAGTTGTTTAACTCAGGAACACGGACAAGTAAATCCTTCATTTTAAACTTGTCACCCTCGAGTTGTTTAATCCCAAATAATTGCTCAGAGAAATAAGGAAACAGGCCATTCCGTTGTACTTTGATTTCATCATGTAGGAATAGATAGTTTTGTTTCTTTCTTTTTCGAGTCGTTACGCCATGAGCAAGTAACGAGGTAGAACTCGGATAATAGGGATCCACTGTCAAAAGGCAGCATTTTAATAACTGCACCATACCGTAGTACTGAAGAACAGGTTGAAGCTCCAAAGGTGCATGAGTGCATAGATCGAAGTGTCTTTTTCCATGGGTTGCGTAGTAGATGAAGCTGTAGCTATTATTGAAGCTGAGCTCATCACTAGAAGAAGACAATTCAAGCCGGTCATAACATCGCTTTAAATACCGTTGGGTCGTATTCGTACTTAGGAATTGATCAAGGTTATTCCATTCATTAAAGGACCCATTCATACTGTCACATCCATATAGAGCAAATTTTATGAAAAGTCGGACTTATTCCTGCTTTCTTGACAGTAGTTTACCCCATTGTTACTCTACAAATAATATTTAACGATAAAAAGGAGAGTGGGACTTATGTGGGAAGACAAATTTGCACGAGAAGGACTAACGTTTGATGACGTTTTGCTTGTTCCAGCAAAATCATCGGTATTACCTAAAGATGTATCGGTGGGGACGAGATTATCAGAAACGGTGAAACTAAATGTACCTGTAATTAGTGCAGGAATGGACACTGTTACGGAATCCAAGATGGCAATTGCAATGGCTCGTCAAGGTGGATTAGGTATTATCCACAAGAACATGTCAATCGAAGAGCAAGCGGAACATGTAGATCGTGTTAAACGTTCTGAATCAGGTGTTATCACGAATCCATTTTATCTCACTCCCGAACATCAAGTATTCGACGCTGAACACTTGATGGGTAAATACCGTATTTCAGGTGTACCGATTGTTGATGAAGATCGAAAACTCGTCGGTATCATAACGAATCGTGATATGCGCTTTATACAAGATTTCTCAATTAAAATTAAAGATGTGATGACGCACGAGAACCTAGTCACAGCATCAGTAGGAACAACTTTAAAGGAAGCTGAGGAAATTCTTCAGCAACACCGTATAGAAAAACTCCCTCTCGTTGACGAGAATGGAATTTTAAAAGGACTCATTACAATTAAAGATATTGAAAAAGTAATTGAGTTCCCTCATTCAGCAAAAGATTCACAAGGGAGACTACTCGCAGGCGCTGCAGTTGGAGTAACAGCCGACGCATTAATGCGAGTGAAGAAGCTTGTTGAAGCTGGAGTGGATGCACTTGTCATTGACACTGCACACGGACATTCTGAAGGTGTTCTGGATAAGGTCAGAGAGATTAAGTCAGCTTATCCTCAGATCACGATTATTGCTGGAAACGTAGCCACTGCAGAAGGAACGCGAGAACTGATAGAAGCTGGTGTAGATGTAGTCAAAGTAGGAATCGGACCAGGATCTATTTGTACGACTCGTGTTGTTGCCGGTGTAGGTGTTCCACAAGTTACAGCTGTTTATGAATGTGCGACAGAAGCGCGCAAACATAACATACCAATTATTGCTGACGGGGGCATTAAGTATTCAGGTGATGTCGTGAAAGCATTAGCGGCAGGTGGACATGCAGTCATGCTTGGTAGTCTACTTGCAGGCGTTGATGAAAGTCCTGGCGAACGGGAAATTTACCAAGGCCGTCAATTTAAGGTATACCGTGGCATGGGGTCTATTGGAGCTATGGAGCGAGGAAGCCGCGACCGTTATTTCCAAGAAAATAATCAAAAGCTCGTACCAGAAGGCATTGAAGGAAGAGTACCTTATAAAGGGCCACTAGCTGATACGCTGCACCAATTAGTGGGAGGCTTACGCTCAGGTATGGGTTACTGCGGCACACCTACGGTAGAAGATTTACGTGAGAATGCTATGTTCACGCGCATTACAAATGCAGGATTACGTGAAAGTCATCCTCATGATGTTCAGATTACGAAAGAATCACCAAACTACTCCGTTTAATCTGACATATAACCTTTGTCACACAATTGTAAAGAAAGATACGCTGATTGTACTATTTTCATTATTTTTCGGACAGTGGGGTTTCCACTGTCTATTTTTTTGATATTTATTATGGTACAATAACCCATGTTGTATATGGGTTGGAGGTGCAATAAGGTTGGTAAACCGAATGAAACAAACTGTAATTTTATTATTAACGATGGCGCTTTTCGTCACAGGAATGGTCACATCGTTACCGTCAAAAAGTTATGCTGCTCCTAATTTGCAATTAGAGGCTGAATCTGCAATTCTAGTGGACGCAGAAACGGGTAAGATCTTATTCCAAAAGAATGCTGATTTACTATTGCCACCGGCAAGTATGACGAAGATGATGACGGAATACTTAGTACTTGAAGCAATCGATAAAGGAAAAATAAATTGGGATACGCCTGTGAAAATTAGTGATCGTGTACATAAAGTTTCTCAGGATTCTAGTCTATCCAATGTTTGGTTGAGACAAGATGCTGATCCTGATTATACGATTAAAGAACTGTTCGAAGCTGCTGCTATTTACTCTGCAAATGGAGCTACAATGGCGATCGCTGAAACGATTGCCGGATCTGAAACGCATTTCGTTAAAATGATGAATGACAAAGCTAAAGAACTTGGCTTGAAGAAATATAATTTTGTAAATAGTACAGGGCTGAATAACCGTGACTTAAAAGGCAACCACCCAGCAGGTGGCGCTGAAGACATGAATATGATGTCAGCCCGTGATACTGCAAAACTAGCGTACCATCTATTGAAGGATTATCCTGAAGTCCTTGATACAGCGAAAATCCCTGATAAAATGTTCAGAAAAGGTACTGCTGACGAAAACCATATGATTAACTGGAACTGGATGATACCGGATAACCCTCAAGGTTATGGACTATCGTATGAGGGAGTAGACGGACTAAAGACTGGATCAACAGATTTAGCTGGTTATTCATTTACAGGTACGGCTCAACGCAATGGTGTGAGATTGATATCAGTAGTTATGAAAGCTGATTCATATAATGCACGTTTTGAAGAAACTCGAAAACTTTTAGATTATGGCTTCAACAATTTCTCGAAAAAAGAAATCGTCAAAGCTGATTATGAAGTAAAAGGTAAATCTTCTTTACCTGTTATTAAAGGTAAAGAGAAGAAGGTAGCTGTTCAATCTACAGATGCTCTTTCTGTCGTAATTGCAAACGGTGAGGAAGATAAATATAAGCCAAAAGCTGTTTGGAGCAAGAAAGCTCTTAATGATAAAGGTGAACTGACTGCACCAGTCAAAAAAGGAGATCAGGTCGGAACGCTGAAGCTTGAGTACTCCGGTAAGGACGACTTTGGTTATATTACCGAAGAAGCAAGTAAGAAAGCGAGCTCTCCGATCGTCGCTCAAGCAGATGTTGAAAAGGCGAACTGGTTCGTGCTCATGATGCGCGGAATTGGTGGATTCTTTGGAGACATTTGGACGAACGTCGTTGACTCGATTAAAGGCTTATTTTAACAAATATCATATTGGAGGGACTGAGCAGTAAATGCTTCAGTTCCTTTTTTCAAAAACGAGAAGAATTTACCATTAGTATTTTTAGTTGAGGCTTGTGTCTGGATAGGCATGTGTTATGAAAAGTGATACAATAGGATAGGATTTAGAATCATACTAAAAAAACACCTACTGATAGGGGGATTTATAAATGGTACAAACAGGTACTGATCGCGTTAAACGCGGTATGGCAGAAATGCAAAAAGGCGGCGTCATCATGGACGTTGTAAATGCGGAACAAGCAAAAATTGCTGAAGAAGCAGGTGCGGTTGCAGTAATGGCACTAGAACGTGTCCCAGCAGATATCCGTGCAGCGGGCGGAGTCGCTCGTATGGCTGACCCTTCAATCGTTGAAGAGGTAATTGGAGCAGTTTCAATTCCTGTTATGGCGAAAGCGCGTATCGGACATATCGTTGAAGCACGTATACTTGAATCACTTGGTGCAGATTACATCGATGAAAGTGAAGTATTGACTCCTGCAGATGAAGTGTTTCACTTAAATAAACGTGATTTCACTGTACCATTTGTATGTGGTGCACGTGATCTTGGAGAAGCGACACGCCGTATTGGTGAAGGTGCTTCTATGCTTCGTACGAAAGGTGAACCAGGAACAGGTAACATTGTTGAAGCGGTTCGTCACATGCGTCTTATCCAATCTCAAGTGAAAAAGATTGTGGGCATGAGTGAAGACGAATTGATGACGGAAGCGAAGAACCTTGGCGCACCATATGAAATTCTTCTACAAATCAAAAAAGAAGGTCGTTTGCCAGTCGTAAACTTTGCTGCAGGTGGAGTAGCATCACCAGCTGATGCTGCATTAATGATGGAGCTTGGAGCAGACGGTGTATTCGTTGGATCAGGAATCTTCAAATCTGAAAATCCTGAGAAATTTGCACGTGCGATCGTTGAAGCAACGACTCATTATCAAGATTATGAATTAATCGCTAAATTGTCTAAAGGTCTTGGAACGGCTATGAAAGGTGTCGAGATTTCTTCTCTACAACCTTCTGAGCGTATGCAAGATCGCGGATGGTAAGAAAAGACAAAGGAGACATCACGATGGTCACAGTTGGAATTCTTGCCCTACAAGGCGCAATCCGCGAACATGCTCGTTCGCTTGAAGCTTCAGGAGCAGAAGTTAAAATTGTAAAACGTGTAGAGGATTTGAACGACATTGATGCACTTGTCGTCCCTGGTGGAGAAAGTACAACAATGCGTCGTTTAATCGATAAATATGAAATGTTCGGACCTTTACAGGAATTTGCGAAATCAGGAAAACCTGTATTTGGTACTTGTGCAGGCTTGATCTTGATGGCGAAGGATATTATCGGACAAGATGTCGGACATTTAGAGGTTATGGATATCAAAGTTCATCGAAATGGCTTTGGCCGTCAACGTGAAAGCTTTGAAATCCCACTGGATGTCAAAGGACTTGAAGGTGATCCCTATATCGGTGTATTCATAAGAGCACCATATATTGAATCCGTTAGTCCAGATACAGAAGTGTTGGCAACGTTCCAGGACAAAATCGTAGCAGCTAGGCAAGGTCGTTTCCTATGCTGTGCGTTTCATCCAGAATTGACAGATGACCATAGAATGCATGGATATTTTGTCAAAATGGTTGAAGAAACCAAAAACGAGTTGCATAACGTTTCAAAATAGTGTAAATTACTACTAACACAAACATAGAACGAATGTAGATAGGAACTAGTAACAAGTATTCTTACCCTTAGAGAGTCGATGGTTGGTGCAAATCGACGTAAGAACCTTGTGAATCCATCCTTGAGTAAAATACTGAACGAGCCTAGCTCCAGTAAGTATTTTCGGTTAGTAACCGTTACATTACCAGAGTGGTATCATGTTTTGTAATGGTACAACCAGGGTGGCAACGCGGGTTAACTCTCGTCCCTTCGTATAATATTTATGCGATGGGGCGAGAGTTTTTTATTTCTAGGCTGATTATTAACGTCGAATTACTGCGTTGCTCGGTTTTACCGGTCCTCCGAAGTACAGGATGTACTAGTATCGGCGTTGTCTCAGGACGTGACGCTATTAGCCGATTTCATTGTGTCCGGTCCTTAAAACCATCGTGCCTTGTACTTCTCGTTTCTAATCACCCTAGGTTTAGACGAATGATCTACTTCGTCTTTCCGACGCAAAGGACGTGCAAGTACTGCCGTTGTCACAGGACGTGACGTAATTAGGCAGTGAGTGTTACTTGTTTTTTTTAAGATCCTCAAGTATTACTTACACGTTCCGGTCTTAAAAAAACGGCGTGCCTTGAAATACTCGTATCTAATTCGTCTAGGAAAACTGATGATAAACGTCGAATTACGTCGCACAGGACGTGTCGTACTATAATTCTGATTAATTTAAGGAGGAGATTGATATGTTAGATTTGAAATTTGTTCGAGAGCATTTTGATGAGGTGAAAGAGAAACTTTCTACGCGTGGTGAAGATATTTCTGGTTTGGATCAGTTTAAAGAGTTAGACGAAAAGCGTCGTGAGTTAATCAACCAGACAGAAGTGTTGAAAAGTGAGCGAAACAGCGTGTCCAAGCAAGTGGCTGAGTTTAAACGAGAAAAGAAAGATGCAGACCACTTAATTATTGAAATGCGTGAGGTTGGAGAGAAGATCAAAGCTTATGATGAGGAACTTCGACAAGTAGAAGAGAAGCTACAAAACGTTATGCTGACGTTACCAAATATTCCTCATGAGTCTGCTCCGATAGGCGGAGACGAAGAGGATAACGTTGTAGCTAGAAAATGGGGAGAAATTCGTGCGTTTGACTTTGAACCTAAGCCTCACTGGGATGTTGCGACTAACCTCGATATTGTGGACTTCGAAAGAGCGGCAAAGGTTACAGGTAGCCGTTTCGCGTTTTATAAGGGATTAGGAGCTCGTCTAGAGCGTGCGTTGATTAACTTTATGATGGATCTTCATGAAGATCAGCACGGATATACAGAAGTTTTACCACCGTATCTTGTAAATCGCGAGAGCATGACAGGAACAGGTCAGCTTCCTAAATTTGAAGAGGATGCTTTCAAAATTCGTGAAGAAGATTACTTCCTTATTCCGACTGCTGAGGTTCCAGTAACGAATATGCATCGTGATGAAATCTTGAAGCTTGAAGATCTTCCGAAGGCTTATGTTGCGTTCAGTGCGTGCTTCCGGTCAGAAGCTGGGTCTGCAGGGCGTGATACTCGAGGATTAATCCGTCATCACCAATTTAACAAGGTCGAGCTTGTGCACTTTGTGAAGCCTGAAGATTCTTATGAACGATTAGAAACACTAACAGGCCACGCTGAAAAAGTGTTACAACTCTTGAAGCTTCCATATCGTGTGATGAGCATGTGTACTGGTGATTTAGGTTTCACGGCTGCGAAGAAATATGACATTGAAGTATGGATTCCAAGCTATGAGACGTACCGTGAAATTTCTTCTTGTAGTAATTTTGAGGATTTCCAAGCTCGTCGTGCCAACATTCGATTCCGTCGTGAAGCGAAAGCCAAGCCTGAACATGTGCACACATTAAACGGTTCTGGACTTGCGATTGGTCGAACGGTTGCTGCGCTTTTAGAAAACTACCAACAGGAAGACGGTAGTGTTGTTATACCAGAAGTGTTACGTCCATATATGGGGAACAAAAGCGTAATCTCAATGTA
The DNA here is from genome assembly GCF_021608225.1 of Pseudalkalibacillus berkeleyi. NCBI lineage: Bacteria > Bacillati > Bacillota > Bacilli > Caryophanales > Fictibacillaceae > Pseudalkalibacillus > Pseudalkalibacillus berkeleyi. The sequence continues at coordinate 26,988 of NZ_JAKIJS010000007.1, read as the reverse complement.
GATTATTTGAGAGCTGACAAGACAGTCTGTCAGCTCTCCTTTGCTTTTTAAAGGAATGATTTGAGTGCTATTTTTAAGGAATGTCGATTTTAAAAAATAAATGTCGATTATGTGTTGACGAATGGTTTTTGTCGATGCTATAATGGTTTTTGTCAGTACGGAGGTATACCCAAGTCTGGCTGAAGGGAGCGGTCTTGAAAACCGCCAGGGGCTTAACCGCCCGCGGGGGTTCGAATCCCTCTACCTCCTCCATTTTTATAATCACAGCGCATATTACAACCGGAGATTGTATGTGAGTTTTAAATTCGTTACGAGAGTAACGAATTTTTTTGTACGTAAAGAAAACTTGGCAAGCCCAAGCTTGTGGCGAAGGCTGCCTAGTTGACCTTATACTTTCTAAACGTACAAAAAAGGAGTGACCATAAAGGCATTAAAGCCTTACACGGTCACTCCTTTTTATATGATTGATTTATGAATGGATGAATTGGTTTGGTCGTACTTTATCCATAAATTCGTTGAATTCTTCAATATCCATTTGTTGTGCTGAATCAGATAGTGCGACTGCTGGATCAGGATGTACTTCAGCCATAATCCCATCTGTACCAATTGCAATTGCAGCTTGAGCAGTAGGCACTAGGAGATCTTTTCGTCCAGTTGAATGAGTGACATCTACCATAACAGGAAGATGCGTTTCCTTTTTCAAAATAGGCACAGCTGAAATGTCTAACGTGTTGCGTGTCGCCTTTTCGTACGTACGGATTCCTCGCTCACAAAGAATAACTTGGTCGTTTCCACTTGAGATAATGTATTCTGCAGCATACATGAATTCCTCAATGGTCGCAGACATTCCTCGTTTCAACAGTACAGGCTTATTGACAGATCCTGCAGCTTTCAGTAAGTCAAAGTTTTGCATATTACGGGCACCAATTTGAATGACATCAACGTAATCAAGAGCTTTTTCAAGATCATTTGGATTCAGAATTTCACTAACAACGGCGAGGTTGAATTCGTCCGCTACTTTTCGTAAAATTTGCAAGCCTTCAAATCCAAGACCTTGGAAGTCATATGGAGAAGTCCTTGGTTTAAATGCCCCACCACGAAGTAATGTTAATCCTTGTTCTTTCATAGATTTCGCAACTTCACGAACTTGCTCATAGCTTTCAACTGCGCATGGTCCCATGACGAAATGAGTATTTCCATCGCCGATCAATTCACCTTTCACATTGATGACAGTATTTTCAGGCTTCCGTTTTCTTGATACTAGAAGCGATTTACGATTATCATCCTTTTGCAATTCTAAGCTTGCCTTGAAGATGGTTTTGAAAATATGTTGAAGCGTGGAGGTTTCGAAAGGACCTTCGTTATTTTCTGCTATTAAATCAAGCAGTTGTCGTTCACGAACTGGATCGAAACGTTTCACGCCCTGCGTTTCTTTTACCTTACCTATTTGTTGCACGATTGATCCTCGCTGGTTAAGTAGATCTAAGATCTGCATGTTCACTTTTTCTATTTCTCCGCGCAAAACATCTAATTCATTAGACACGATTACTCCACTCCTTTATAAAAATCATTTTTAAGATTGTTTAAGACTTTAAAGCAACGAACCTATATATGTCAACAGGTTAATTCACAGAAAATTTTTCGCTTTAAACCGCAAAAGCATTCAGAACAAAGATGTAAGCGTATTCAACAATAAAAAATAAAATATTGGTGCTTTACAAAATCAATTGACCGTGTTAAAAATTGATATTAATAAAATAATTATATGCAATGACAGGACAAAGTAATGTCAATCTCACTGTTAAAGAGAGCTGATGGTTGGTGTAAATCAGTACAAAGAATGACATGAAGTTCACCCTCGAGCTTCTTTCTTGGTAAATCTGAGAAAGACGGTGCGATACCGTTAATGAAATGAGAGACGGATACATTTCCGTAACGAGGGTGGTACCGCGATTAAATATCGTCCCTGCTAATCATAGCAGGGGCGTTTTTTATTTATGTTTTTGTTAAAGGAGCCCTTTAAAAGTTGAATGTAGCGATGGGGTAGGAGACTCCTGCGGAAAAAGCGGTTCAGGGGAGACTCTTCACACTTAATAAGGATCTTCGACTAAGATCCACCACATCCTGTGGAAGTGAGGCTCCCGAACCGTCCGCGGAAAGCGAGTACCCAATAGCGAATATTAACAACTCATTTTAACAGAGCTCTATTTATAGAAATGGTTTCTTAATTTCATGCGAGGAGGATTTGGATGAGGTACTTGACGGCAGGGGAGTCACACGGTCCCCAACTAACAACAATTATTGAAGGTGTTCCTGCTGGTTTAACACTAGCAGCTAGTCATATTAATGGTGAGCTTGCTCGTAGACAAAAAGGCTATGGCAGAGGACGAAGAATGCAGATTGAGAAAGATCAGGTAAATATATTAAGTGGTGTCCGTCATGGATCGACATTAGGATCACCGATTACATTGACGGTTGAAAATCGTGACTTCCAACATTGGAGAAAAATAATGGGAGCTGAACCGATTGCGGATGATGAAGAGGTAAAGCGTCAAATCACAAGACCTCGCCCGGGACATGCAGATTTGAATGGTGCAATTAAATACGGACACCGGGATATGCGGAACGTACTTGAACGTTCTTCGGCGAGAGAGACAACGGTTAGAGTAGCAGCAGGCGCAGTTGCGAAACAAATTCTTAGCGAACTAGGCATCCAAGTTGCAGGACATGTAATTGAGATTGGTGGTGTGAAAGCGAACACCACACATAGTGAGTCATTAGAAACTTTACGACAGAAAGCAGAGGATTCCCCAGTACGTTGCTTAGATTCTGAAGCCGAAAAGAAAATGATGAAAGCCATTGATGATGCTAAAGAACAGGGAGATTCAATCGGTGGAATCGTAGAAGTAATTGTTGAAGGAATGCCCGTAGGAGTTGGCAGTTACACACAGTATGACAACAAACTTGATGCAAAGTTAGCCGGTGCCATTATGAGCATCAATGCATTCAAAGGTGCGGAAATTGGCGTTGGTTTTGAAGCCGCCCATCGTCCAGGAAGTGAAGTCCATGATGAAATATTATGGAACGAACAAGATGGTTATACACGCCGAACAAACAATGCAGGTGGTTTTGAAGGCGGAATGACAACAGGAATGCCTGTCGTTGTTCGCGGCGTAATGAAACCAATCCCGACCTTATACAAACCACTACAAAGTGTAGACATAGATTCGAAGGAACCCTTTAAAGCAAGTATAGAACGATCGGATAGCTGTGCTGTACCGGCTGCGAGTGTTGTAGCAGAAGCAGTTGTTGCATGGGAACTTGCTAGTGCGATCGTCAACCAGTTTGGAAATGATCAAATGAATGTCATTAAAGAAAATGTAAGAAGGCATCGTGAATCCGCGAGAGACTTTTAGAAAATACGAGCATTGGAGGAGATCAAATGAAAGTGAAAGAGCAGCTGCTATCTCTACAGGCGTATGATCCTGGAAAGTCCATTGACAATGTGAAAAAGGAACTCGGTCTTACTGAAATTGTGAACTTGGCGTCAAACGAGAACCCATTCGGTTGTTCAGAACAGATTTCAGAAGCATTACGTTCAATCTCACATTTTGCACATTATCCAGATAGTAGAGCAGAAGACTTGAGAGAGAAGCTTGCAAAACAACTGAACATTGAAGAACAACAATTGCTATTTAGTAGTGGTTTAGATGAAATGATCCAGATTATTAGTCGATCACTACTGACACCGGAATCGAATGTTGTTATGGCGTCTTTTACATTTCCACAGTTCCGTCATCATGCAGTCATTGAAAAGAGTGAAATTAGAGCGGTGCCTTTAAAAGACGGTCGACATGATCTTCTCAGTATGCAAAATGAAGTTGACGAAAAGACGAGCATCGTTTGGATCTGTAATCCGAATAATCCGACAGGAACGTATGTGACAGAAACGGAGATAAGAGGATTATTAGAATCTGTTCCAGATGAAACGCTTGTCGTCTTAGATGAAGCGTATTTCGAATACGTAACAGCTGAAGATTATCCAGACGCAATGAAACTAGTCAACGAATATAATAACTTACTCGTGTTACGGACTTTTTCAAAAGGGTATGGGCTTGCAGGTTTTCGCATCGGTTATGCGATTGGCGATACAACACTGATCAGTCAGTTCAACATTAGTAGACTTCCATTCAATACTTCACAGTTCGCCCAAGTTGCTGCTCGTGCAGCACTGGATGATCAAGCATTTATTGAAGAAAGCAAGAACCGTAACCAAGAGGGTTTAAAGCAATTTTATACGTTTTGTAATGCATACCAAATCCCATATTATCCTTCTCAAGGAAATTTTATTTATATTGAACCAGAGCAAGATCTTGATGAAGTGTTCCAATATCTCATACAGAGAGGATATATTGTCAGACCAATTAAAGATGGCATTCGAATAACAGTTGGAAAATATGAAGAAAATGAACAAGTTATTGCTTTATTAAAAGAAATTTTGGTTGATCATCGAACCATTAAATTGTCTTCATAAGGAGAACGAGGCTGTGAACAGACGTGTGTTACTCATAGGGGTTGGTTTAATCGGCGGATCCCTTGCATTAGCGATCAAAAAAGAACATGATGCCACAATCATCGGATATGACTTGAATGAGGAAGAGTGCAAGTTAGCAAAAACACTACAAGTGATTGATGATTATTCTATCCATTTACGTGAAGAAGCGGAACAGGCAGATTTAATCGTATTTGCTACACCTGTAGAGGAGACACTGCGATTAATAGAAGCCTTAAATAGCTTTACATTGAAGCCGAATGTCATCATAACAGACGTTGGAAGTACGAAAGGCAATATCTTAAAAAAAGCAGAACCTTTACAGCAAAAAGGGGTTACTTTTATCGGCGGTCATCCGATGGCAGGCTCACATAAATCAGGTGTCGGTAGTGCTAAGGGTCATTTATTTGAAAATGCCTTTTATATATTCACTTTACTACCAAAGACGCCAAATGAAAAAGTAGTTGAACTGAAAGGCTGGTTAAAGGGAACGAAAGCAAATTTTCAGATGATGGAAGCGGATGAGCATGATCTCGTTACGGGTGTAATTAGTCATTTTCCGCATGTAATGGCGGCAAGTCTTGTTCGACAAGTCCAAGACCAAGCAGAGAAAAATGACTTGATTCACCGCTTAGCTGCAGGTGGATTTAAAGATATTACACGCATTGCTTCAAGTAGTCCGTCAATGTGGCGGGATATCATTCAACATAATCAAGAAAATATTCTCTATCTGATGGATGAGTGGATGATTGAGATGAATGAAGTGAGAGACCTTGTCGCAAAAGGGGATCGAGATCGTATCTACGATTATTTTTCAGGAGCGAAACAATACCGTGATGCGATGCCAGAAGGATCAAAAGGTGCGATTCGTTCATTCTACGATTTATATGTTGACGTGTTAGACCAAGCTGGGGTAATCTCACACATCACAACGATACTTGCTGAAGGAAACATAAGCATTACGAATATACGGATCATTGAAGCACGCGAGGATGTCTACGGAGTTCTAAGAATTAGTTTTCGAACTGACGAAGACCGTGAGAAAGCCAAGAAAATCATTGAGCAACATCAATACGAAACGTACAAAGCTTAACCATAAACATCGTCATTAGGAGGGGAAGAATATGAAAAGAAATCTTTCTGAACGTGAAACCATGAATATTCGACAATTAGGGAGTGAGGCTTTTTTTAACACCCCTTCACTTGTGACAGACTCAGGATCGTTGATCACTTCACGGTTGGATGAAATTCTCGATAAAGGCATCATACGTGTTGGAACGTCGGGTGATTACAAGCCATTTACGTATTTAAATCCGCATACCAGTCAGTTCGAAGGCTTTGATATAGATGTTGCCCATTTATTAGCAGATCAACTTGGGGTAAAAGTACAGTTTGTCCAAACGACATGGTCGAGTTTAATGGATGATCTCACGTCGGATCGTTTTGATATTGCAATGGGTGGGGTAAGTCGAAATCTTGAACGGCAGAAAATCGCGCATCTGACCCAACCTTATTTCAGAGACTGCAAAGCACCGTTAGTACGCCGTGAGGACAAGCTTAAATATCAATGCGTATCAGATATTGATCAACCTTCCGTTCGTATTGGTCTAAATCCTGGGGGTACGAATGAACGTTTTGTCCGAAAGAACATCAAGCATGCGAATGTCATCGTAGTGGATCAAAATTTATCAATCCCCGAAATGGTTGCTACTGGAGAAGTTGATGTGATGATTACAGACCATATTGAAGCGGTTTATCATTCCAATCTGGACCATCGATTGTATCCTGGATATGTGAATGAAAAGTTCGCAAAAAGTGAGAAAGTTTATATGGTCCATAGAGGAGATCTTGATTATCAAAATTGGATTGCGCTTTGGCATGAAGAAATGCATTTATCCGGAGAAATGGATCGACTTAAAGAGAAGTGGGGACTACAAGAGGTTCTGCTAGAGAAAAGTATATAATAAAAAAGGGCTGTCCTGAAAGCAACTCATTTTTGACTAAATCATTTCATTAGAAAACAAGAACAAGTAGAAGGAAGACAATACTTGTTCTTGTTTAAATTTGGGGCTTTTTAGACAGCCACTTTTGCATTTATGTTTTTCTTACACGTGCTGTAGGTTTCGATTACCGTTGATCGTTTCACCAATCTTTTTCAAAATTGGTTCCACTGATTCGGGATTTTGAATCAAGTCGTAATCATTAATGTTGATCTTGAGTACTGGACATGTTGTAAAGTTGTTAATCCAATTTTCATAGCGGCCGTGCATTTCTTTCCAATAGGCAGTAGGCGTTTGCTGTTCCATCGGACGTCCACGAACTTGAATACGGTCAATGATGTCCTGCAGACTTCCTTCAATGTAAATTAATACATCTGGATGAGGGAAGAACGGTGTCATGACCATCGCCTCGAAAAGACTTGTATAGGTTTCATAGTCAATATTTGTCATCGTCCCTTTATCATAATGCATTTTCGCAAAAATGCCTGTATCTTCATAAATGGATCGATCTTGTACAAACCCTCCACCTTGCTCAAACATACGCTTTTGTTCTTTAAAACGTTCTGCAAGGAAATAGATTTGTAAATGAAAGCTCCAACGTTCGAAATCATGATAGAACTTGTCCAAGTAAGGATTTGTATCGACTTTTTCCATTGAGGTTTCGAATGAGAGCTTATTAGCAATCGCCTTTGTCATTGTGGATTTACCGACACCTACTGTTCCGGCAACCGTTATGACAGCGTTTTTTGGAATGTTGTATTTCTCATGGATGCTCATTGCTTCACTTCCTTTTTGTGAAAAGTCTCTTGGACTGTTCTTAAGATTTCCTCTAATTGGTCTGGGTTTTGTACAAAATCAATGTGATCTCCATCAATTGTCATCACTGGAATTTCTGGATGATGCTTTTGAAATTGATACATGAATAGGTCATAGTCTTTAGATAGTTGCTCTAAATAACTCGGGTCAATATTCTTTTCGATGTCTCTTCCTCTTAGCGAAATACGATTCAACAATGTATCCAAACTCGCTTTCATGTAAATCACCATGTTAGGAGAGGGCATGTCCTTTGTGAGAATTTCGAAGATTTGCATATACTTTTGAAAATGAACGTCTTTCAATGTTCGCATAGCAAAGATTCGGTTCTTGAAAATATGATAGTCCGAAACAACGGGGGATTTATGTTCTAAGAATAATCGATCGATATCTTCTAGCTGCTTGAAACGATTGCAAAGAAAGAACATTTCGGTTTGAAAGCTCCATTCCTCAATATCATCATAGAATTTTCCGAGAAAAGGATTCTCTTCGACAATTTCTTTAAGCAGATGATAATTGAATCGATCACTAATCGCTTTGGCTAAAGATGTTTTACCGACACCGATAGGACCTTCCACCGCGATGAAGGGAGTTTTATCCATAAAAGTGCCTCCTATGTACGAAATAGACAAATATCATTGTACCACATGGTGACATATATCGACAGGTTCAAATAGAAAAACGAGCGTAAATAAAGTGCCCGATATTTTCAAGAAAAACGTTCGTCTCTCGTCTATGGCTAGGAGATAAAAATCCTTTCATAGAGGCATATCAGGCACTTTAACATCGAAATAATTTACAGATATCGAGCAGCTTTTTCAGCTAGATTAGAGCGTTCTGTGCGTGAAAGTCGGATAATGCCAATTTCTTCTTCAGACTTTAATCGCTCAATTGTGTAAGTCAGTCCATTATTCACTGAATCGAGGTAAGGATGGTCGATTTGGTCAGGGTCCCCGACCAGTACGATTTTCGTTCCTTTTCCAGCACGACTGACAATTGTTTTCACTTCATGCTTCGTCAGGTTTTGTGCTTCATCAATGATGATAAACTGATTCGGAATGCTCCGTCCTCTAATATAGGTGAGTGCTTCAATTTCCATATTCAATTGTTCAATTTCTTTCTCAATCTTAGGCATACCGCCATTTTTATCATTTTTCTTATTAGAATCAGGATCAATATTGAAAAGCTGTTCCAAGTTGTCAAAGATTGGCTGCATCCAAGGGCGGAGCTTTTCATCCTTTTCCCCAGGTAAATATCCGATGTCTTTTCCCATTGGAACGATTGGACGGGCAACGGTAATTTTCGTGTAATGCTTCATATCTTGAGTCTCGTGAAGAGCAGCAGCTAATGCGAGTAATGTTTTCCCTGTACCAGCTTTACCGATCGCACATACCATTTCAACTTTAGGATCAAGCAACATTTCTAAGAACATACGTTGCTCAACATTTTTTGGACGTAAACCCCATATGAAAGAATCATCATCCGTATGGAATAATGGTCTACATACAAGCCTATTTGTTTTCATGAGGACCCGTCCTAAAGCGGATTGGTTTGTCCCTGTATTACTTTTCATGAGTAGGAAATCCTGTGGAAAGACATCGGTTTGCAGATATTCGGTAAGCTTAGAAAGAGGGAGTTCATGACTGGCATGAAATGCATTAATTAACTCAGGGGATACCATAATTTCGTGGTAGCCTTTGTGAATGGTGAGGGAGCTTTCAACGAGACGATCGTTCTCATATAATTGTGCTTTGAAGTTTAATGTATTCAAAGATTTTTTCAAAGCATCAGCTTTCGCAATCAACAAAATATCATTTGAAACCAAGACGACATCTCTTTTTGGTTGCTCAATTGCGATATTCACCGCGACAGCCAAAATACGATTGTCATTGGAATCTTCATTAAAAATGCCCTTGATGTTTTCAAAAGAGCGATGATTTAGTTCAATCACAAGTGTTCCACCATGATCAAGTGGAAAAGGTTCATGTAGGCGATCTTTGTATTTTTCGCGCAAAGTCTTATACTGTCGGCCAAACTCCCGAGCATTTCGACCAACTTCATCTTGCAATCGCTTTTTTGAATCGATTTCTTCAACGACTACAGCTGGGATGACAACATCGTTCCCTGCATATTTAAAAATTGAAGCAGGGTCATGTAAAATAACATTTGTGTCCAAGATATAGATCTTGTTCAAGGATCCAACCCCTCTCGAGAATGACTAGTATACGCATAATTACATATTCGATTTTATACCTATCTTTTCCTTTAATATCGGTTATTTACTCATGGAAATGTATAGAATATATTCATTTTCACTAAAGAATAAACGAATTGAGTTAGCGAATACCAGTTTTCTATATATCATATGAAGCAAGTAAGGTTTTCGGTATTGCAAATGGTGAGAAAATTCTTCCATATGTTACCGATGTTAAAGGTATTTGCACGGTATATGTCCATGTATATGTAAACAATGTACGTTTCATAAGTGGCTGAGACGATTTGTTCCAATATATTTACGGAATGCCTCTAAATCATTATAATAAAGAGTGCATTCAAAAAAACGGCCCCGTAGCTCAGTGGATAGAGCGTCGGTTTCCTAAACCGTGCGTCGCAGGTTCGATTCCTGCCGGGGCCGCCATTAGAGGTATACGACCCGTTTTTGGGTCTTTTTTATTACATTTAAATGGAAATTTATTGTAGAATTCATTTGGGGGGATGTAGTAATGGGGAAAGTTTTTTTGAGTTGTTTTTTATTCGTTATTTTGGCAGATTTCATTTATACATTCTTTGATATCAGCACAAATTTAATTTTCTTTGATCATGGTAGTAGATTGGTCTCCCCAGAACATCACCCTCCATTAATCACGTTCTTGTATCAGCATCGAAGTGTAATCCGGATCCTTTTCTGGATCATTGCCATTGGATTGGCGTTATACTTTAAACTTCCAAGAAAATATATAAAGAAAGACCCTCATATGTGAAAGAGGGTCTTTCAAGAGTACCTAGTATTGGTAACAGCTGTCTTTCGATGATCCATCTTCAAAAATTCGATAGTTACAAAGTGTGTTTTCTTTTCCATTCGTGTAATGGACGGATACAAAGTCAGATTTCCCAGTCTGTTCATTCCAGTTAATAGACAAAGCGATATTTACATCTCCGTTCAGTAAGCCTTGAATATCTACCTCATCCATTTCTCCTGTGAACTGATAACCTTTCGCTGTGAGAAGATCATATGTCCACATTGTTGTGCCTTCCATTGCATTAAGGTGCTCCCTATATTCCGTACCCATTATGGCTTCGACCTCAGATTTCGTTTGCGCAATACTGATACGTTCACGTATGTAGTTCATCTGTTCCTCTGTCTTACTCATTTCATTGTTATCCTTCACTTGACGGGACACAGTCGTGTTCGTTTGTGTATTTGGTTGTTCAGTTTGTATTTTATTTTCAGTATCTTCTTGAGTATGCATGTATTCAGTTTTATCGTTACTCCCTTGAGCTGCCTTACTTTCAGTGACGATCTCTGGGCTAAAAATGAATCCGAATGATAAGATAAGTGCTAAGGCTATCGTGAATGTTTTCAACAAAAAAACCCCCTAAAAAATTGCTTACTCTACTTATTAGACGAATAAGCACCTTAAAAGGTTTCAAAAACATTTCTTTTGTTACAAAAAGATTACAAGGATAATAAAAAAGATCCTCGCTAATCGTTAGCGAAGATCCTTTTGGTCAAGAAGAGGTTTAGCATTAAGTATGCTAGTAATTAGTAACGGCCACCACCAAGTTGTGCTTGAGCTTGTTGTACAAGACGCTTAGTGATTTCTCCGCCTACAGAACCGTTTTGGCGAGAGCTAGTGTCTGGTCCAAGTTGTACTCCGAATTCTGAAGCGATTTCAGTCTTCATAGCGTTAATTGCCGCTTGTGCACCTGGTACTGCCAATTGTTGTTGATTTTGAGCCATGTCAGTCACCTCTATTCATGTGGAATCAGTGGAGGTATTCACCACTTGTCGTTAGTATGAATAGAGTGGAAATTTTTATACAATAATTGAATTTGGTAAAATGAGGTAATTGTTAAGGTGTGGGTATAACACTTGGTATATATAGTGTTGTGAACAATAAAAAAACACATACATGTGGCTAAAAGCCACATGTACTTTGGTTCTTTCTTGCTACAATTGTTTTATACATAAATCATTTACGTCTCTGAGAGACTAAATGAAAGATTACATTTCATGGGAATGGTTATGAATAAATCGACTTGCAACTAGTGCAAAGGGTGAAATTCATTTTTCATTGACATGATGTCGATATACCAATCATTGTCACAATAATGTAGATGGAAAACGATCATGATTTGTTCATTACAAACGGATAGTACAATATGATTGCGTTCATACAAGAGAACTTTTGATTTTAATAAATGCAATGTTTGGCAAGTTTGAATATTTCTTAATATGTATGTGTTGATACGTTCGTAGTTTTCCTTCCAAAAGTCTGTTGAATCTTTGGTTAACAAGTAGGTGCTTGATGTGTTTTGTTCTAATACTAATTGTAACCAAGCAAAGGGCAGGTAGAGTGGTTTACTGTTTAAAGGTCGAGTTGTAATTGGCATCATGCACATCCCTTCAAATGTAATTTTTAACATTAAATCAAATAGTAGTCGTTGTAATTATATTCTTATAATTCTGATAATAATCAAAGTGGCTGTTTGCAACATATGGAGGGGTCTTAAATGAGAGAATGGCTCATACAAGCAAGAAAACAAAAAGGTTATACACAAGAACAAGTAGCAATGCAATGTTTTATTGATCGATCCTACTATGCACAAATCGAGAAAGGGACGAGGAATCCAAGTATGGAAGTTGCGAAAAAAATCGCAACAGCTCTTGGTGTGAACCCTTCAACTTTCTTTAACGATCAATATGAGGAACCTTCATTTCTTTTATTACTTAGGAATTCTCAAATGGTGATTGCCTATTGTAATTTACAGTTGGAATACATGTGGGTGTTTAATCCACATCCGGATTTTGAATCTGCAAATTTATTAGGTAAACGTGATGATGAGATTGCGAATAATAAAGGCACGAAAGAACTAATGGCATTTAAACAAGAAATAATTGATACAGGCATGAAGATGAGAAAGAAAATTAACTTTCCTACAACATTAGGTGAAAGCACATACGATATTTACGGTGAACCGATTACAGATAAGAATGATGAAATCATCGGAGTCATCACAATATCATTAGACGTGACGAAGAAGACGAGCAAGAAGAGAACGATAGACAGTAAAAAACCAAACAAACGCCCCATCATCTAGATGTGGGCGTTTGGTCGTTTAAGATTTAGTGAGCATTGAAAGGGCGATTAAGCTTTTCTATGTTTCACATGGAACATTCTTATTTAACTTTAATTTTATAAGCGATGAACGAGTCACCTTGGTTCTCCCATTTCGCAAACACGCCATATACATACGTTCCAGGCTCTTCTGGTATTTTCAATTCATATTGGTCTTTAAAGGTTTGATGCTCAGCACCATCTTTTAGCACCATGACGTGAAGACTACTCGGATCCTGTTCATAGGAAATCTGCATGTTTCCACTTTTCGATACGACTAAAGGGGGAGTATCTTCAGTTAGTTCTTCTGCGCCACCAGTATCTGCACATACACCTTTATATGATGTGCTCCAGCAATAAGATCCTTCTTTATATGAAACTTCTTTATCTTCAATTGTGATGGTTGCCTTCGGAGGCTTTTGTTCCTTAGACTCACCACTTCCATTTGCAACAGAACCACATCCAGCTAACATCAAAATCGATAAGGATAAAACAAATACGCTCAACAATCGAAACATACTTTCCCTCCTTTTTTCTAATGACGTACCAACCTATAGATCCGTTTCAAATATTGATAATTTAGAAAAATAAAATAATTTACATATTTGAAATCCTTGGTACACTAACAAAGCTTAGGAGAACATACACAAGGGGGAGAAACATATGAAAAAAATCCTAACAACACTTATGTTGGCAGTGCTCGTATTAACTTTAGCTGCTTGCGGAAGCCAAGATTCTGCTACAGGGACGAAAGAAGATAAAGAAGAGAAAATAGATCCGATTGAAGTGAAGTCTGCTTTAATGGACTTTCAATCAGAAATGGTAGATGTGTTACAAGACAGCCACAAACCTTTTACTGAATTTGAAGCGATCAAGGCGAAAATGAATGATCCTGAAACAACAGCTGAAAACATGCCTACGAAAGAGGATGCAGAAGCACTGATGGAAGAAGCAAAATCTGCAGGACCAAAGGCAGCAGAAGACATTAGATCAATGGAGATTCCTGTTGAACTGGCTCAATATGAAGAAGATCTCAAGGCAGCTTTAGAAGATGCTGCCGCATCCTATGAAAAACGAGTAGAAGAGCTGACACTTGAAAAGAAAGAAACGGAAAGTGAAGCAGATCAACTATTTGCAAACTTTGAAGAAAAGCTCGGTAAAATCTTCGAAGCTTCAGATTTACTACCACCAAATATCCAAAAAGAATTAGAATAGATTTAATGTAAGTGCCCAGAGAAAATCTGAGGCACTTTTTTATTATATTTACTACAAAAAAATTTATTTAAAAATATCCATTTATGTCCAACCAAGGTGGGGTGTGTTTCGTCTCTATATACGGACAACGATTTCTGTCTATAAACGTGTCGGAACCGTTGTGCTAAATAAACAATTAAAAGGGGAGCTTTAAACCATGAAGAAATTATTAATGATTGCAGCTGTATTCCTTCTTGCTATTACTGCAGCTTGTAGCCAAGATTCAGAAGGAACAGAGGACAAAAAGTCTGAAGAAACAAATACTGAAGAGACTGGAACAGAAAATGAAACAAGCGAAGAAGAACTAAAAGTAGCTTTATTGAACTTCCAAAGCGAGGTTGTAGATGTCCTTCAAGCACATCAAGGTCCTTTTAATGAATTCCAAGCTTCAAAAGAGACTTATCTTGATGAAGAAGCGGAGGAGAAGCCGACAACTGAAGAGTTAGAAGCTTTGAAAAAAGCTGCTGAAGAAGAAGGCCCTAAAGCGGCAGAAGCTATTCGTTCCATTTCAATTCCAAGTGAACTTTCAAAATATGAAGAAGAAATGAAAACGGCTCTAGAGGACGCTGCTGCTTCTTACGAAAAACGAGCAGAGAGTCTTACAATTGAAGCATCTGAGGATGCTCAAGCAGAAGCGGATGAATTGTTTGCAAGTTTTGAAGAAAAAATGGGGAAAGCATTTGAAGATCTTGGTTTAACTGCACCAAGCTTTTCAGCTGAATTATCCTAATCGTAATGAGGTCGAACCTTACATCTTTTTTAGAAGAGATGTAGGGTTCGGCTTTTTTTTATGTCTAAATGTAATATCCAAATTTAGGCGAACTTTGGCCAGGGTCTCTTCCCAAACTCTGAAATTAAACATATAATTTGTTTAAAATGTAAAAATGTTCAAACAATAACCAACCGAATTAACATTTGTTCGTCTATATAGAGAAGGGTCTTTTAGGGGGTTGTACGTATGGAAAACTTTCGAGAAGTTTTTCAAGAAAAGCATTCATTCAGTATTGAAAACTTACGTTTATATAAAGAAGAGATCATGGAAGAGGTCGTGGATTGTTTCGCTGAGAGATTGACTCGTCTCGCTTATACATATGTGAAAGACTGGGGCAAAGCAGAGGATATCGTTCAAGATGTATTCATTACTTGTTATTCAAAGCTTGAAACGTTTCGTGGCGAGGGTTCATTGAAGAATTGGTTATACCGGATTACGGTTAATCGCTGCAAAGATCATTTAAAGAGCTGGTCCCACAGAAATGTATGGTTTGCCAATCCAGTTACTTTTTTTAAACAAGAAAGTAACGAGCACACCCCAGAGCTCCGATTAATTGTGGAGGATGAATACAATGAATTAGCAGAATCGATCCTTTCGCTGCCTGTTAAATACCGTGAACTTATTATTTTGTACTATCAGGAAGAATTAAGCCTCGCAGAAATTAGTGAGTTGTTCAAGATTAAGCCGTCCACTTTGAAGTCTAGGTTATTCCAAGCAAGGAAGCTTTTGCGAACTCAACTCGAGAAAGGGGCAGAACCTAATGGATGATAAGTTGAAGCAACTAGATCAAATAATGGATAAGGCAGTTTATCAAAAAAAGCGATTTACAGATGCAAGAAAACAGGCTGTTATGAAACAAATCCGCGAACAACCGAATCCCCCAATGTTCCTTGAAAAATATATGGGGAGGATCAAGCCGTTATTAAGTTTGGCCGTTTGCTTATGCTTCCTTCTGTTCTCAGTCACCTATATTTTAGAGCCTCCGCAAAAAGGGGAGAAATTTATTGATGGTGCGTTGCTTACATCGGATCAAGTTGTTACGAGTCTACCACTGATTAATCGTGTCGCACATATCGCCATACAAGAAAATGGCTTCATAGAGTATGTGAATGTTACAAAACGAGAGAAATTTGTTTCATTAAATATAGAGATTGCTTCACACGCTAGTAAAGCTGAAGTTCGCTCCTCAGTAGAAGAAATGTTCCACAAAGGAACTGAGCTATATACCGGTATCGAAGCAGTGGAAGAGATCGGTCAGCCTTGGATCGGTTATACAGTAGAAATTAATGTACGGAAACAGCATGACAAGAAAGGTGTCTGGAAGGAGCAAAATGATTCGGCATTTGTCCGGGGGTTGAAACAAAACGATCAGAACAAAATTACATGGTTGGATAAAGAGAAGGGGTTACATTAATTAGGTAGGTCTAGGGGGCGTGTATGAGTTTTTTAATCAATCAATTGCTAAGGTTTGGGTGTATTGTAGTCGGAATCATAATGATGGCTGGTTTGCCAAACTTATTACCTTCAGACGGTTCATTTACGCTCAACTGGTCTGGTTACATTGCGAGTATAAAGGAAGTCTTTCAAGGGTTGTTGAATATTCAAGAGATTACTTACAGTACGGGCGGGGCAACGAGAGCATTATTGCCTCAATTATCTGGAATCGTTTCTTATTCTCTCATCATTTTAATCGGTGCGCTCTTACTTGCACTTGTAACTGCAGGATTCTTCACATTTGTAACGATGCTTATACAGGAGAAGTGGAGAGGAAAGGTTAAGGTTTTCACTTTCATCCTGGAATCTATACCGGATCTTTTAATTATTCTCATTTGTCAGCTCGCCATTGTGTGGCTTTATAAACAAACTGGGCTGCTATTCTTTGAGGTCGCTTCATTGCCTGGAGAACCAATCTATTTACTTCCTATGGTTTGTTTATCTATACTGCCAATGATCCAATATTATAAAGTCATGGTTTCCATAACGGAGATTGAACTGGAGAAACAATATGTAGATTTAGCAAAAAGCAAAGGTGTCTACCCAACAATGATTCTGATCTACCACGTACTAAGGAATGCACTTGGCAGTTTGTTGAACTATTCCAAAACCGTCATTTGGTTTATGTTATCTAATTTACTCATCCTCGAATACATATTTAATATTAATGGCATTATGAGCTTTTTATTAGAATACCTAGAGCCGACGGTGTTTGCCTTAAGCTTACTTGCGATTTTCATCCCGATCTTTCTGTTCTTTGCACTTGGGCAATGGCTGCTTGAGAGATTTACGAATGAAAAGGTCGTGATGTAAGTGATTTTGAGATTATTTAAGAATACATACTTTCTAATTGGCTTTCTATTTCTCTTCACTTTGATCGCTACTAGTTTCCTACATACATTTGTTTGGGATAACCATGTAGCTCAAACACAAGTCCTTTATGAAAAAGGGAGAGCAATTGAAGCAGCTCCTTTATCACCTAGTTTAGACATCCCTCTAGGTACGAATAACTTAGGTTTTCACTTTACGCATATGATATCAATTGGTGCAAAGTATACGATTGGATTTGCCATAATAATTGCAACGATTCGCTTACTTACTTCATTGGTATTCGGCATACTTTATGGCGCATATCTTTATCGATTTAGACGCTATATAACTTGGTTTGTTGATGTTTTCAACTATGTTCCAGTTACTTTATTAGCTTTGTTCATATTGACGCCGTTCTTAGTAGAAAATTTCAATGGCTTTGCGTATACATTTTGGGAGCGGGTAGGCATTGAAGTTGTCATCCTGGCATTCTTAGCTGTTCCGACAACGTCCATATTGATTGGAAATGAATTAGGTAGAATCTATAACCATGAATTTATTGATGGTGCAAAGGTTGTAGGTGGGAGTAGACTTCATATTTTATGGAAACACGTGAGACCCCATATTCAACCACAGCTTTGGATTATATTCATGCAGCAGCTCGTTCAAACGATGCTAGTATTGGCGCATTTAGGTTTCTTCAAAGTATTCTTTGGTGGTACAAATATAAGCTTTGATCCGAACTGGCCGGATCCACCTCAATCTATGTCATATGAGTGGTCCGGTTTGATCGGAAATGGTGTCCGTTATATCACTGTCTATCCGTGGATTGTTCTTGTTCCGATTGTTTTCTTTGCTTTAACGATTTTATCGATGAATTTTATGCTTGAAGGCATGAAGTCTGTCACAGAAAATTGGCGCGTGAAATTCAGTACTGATGAATCTTCTGCACCCAACTATAGTAAAAATCCATCACCAGAAAAACAATTTACGCCTCTAAAAAATCACACCAACCAAAGAAGAGAACTCCGATTAAATCATAAAGAATAAAGCAGTGGTCGACCTTGAATAAAACGTCTCAATCCATGAATTTTGGAGGATGACGAGGCATTCAGGGTCTTTTTTAATTTTTTTTTGCTGGCATAGAAGCAATGTAAGCTCTTACATAGAAAAACTGCAAAATAACCTATTGTAATGGCTGTACACCTTCCTTATAATGTCCGTAATACACAAACAAATGTCCATTACAGAAGAACAGGAGGATGGTTAAATGGAATCCATTTCAGTCGGTATACTAGGATTAGGTACAGTAGGTTCAGGGGTTGTTAAGGTAATTGAAAATCATCAGGACAAACTCTTTCATCAGATCGGTTGTCCAGTTGAAATCAAAAAGGCTCTCGTAAAAGAAGTAAACAAAACAAGGGATGTCGAGGTAGACCTCTCACTACTAACACAAAATCCTAATGATGTACTGTTAGATCCAGAGATTGATATTGTCGTAGAAGTAATGGGGAGTGTCGAAGAAACGAGAGGATACCTCGTACAAGCTCTCGAGCAAAAGAAGCATGTCGTAACAGCAAACAAGGATTTGATGGCTGTTCATGGACCCGAACTCTTGTCTATTGCCGAGAAGAATCAATGCGATCTATTCTATGAAGCAAGTGTAGCGGGAGGGATACCAATCCTACGCGGGCTGAAAGATGGTTTAGCTTCTGATCGCATAACAAAAATCATGGGAATCGTAAACGGGACTACGAATTTTATTTTGACGAAAATGTCGAAGGAAGGACGTTCATATGACGATGTCCTGTCTGAAGCGCAGCAACTCGGTTTTGCTGAAGCAGACCCGACTGCTGACGTGGGTGGACTGGATTCCGCTCGTAAAATGGCGATTCTATCTACACTTGGTTTTTCAATGAACATTGATTTAGATGATGTCCAGGTGGAGGGCATAACAGAAGTTACTGAAGAAGACCTTCAATATGCAGAGCAATTCGGGTACACAATGAAGTTAATCGGTAATGCTCATCGACAAGGGACAAAAGTTGAAGTGAACGTTGAGCCGACTTTACTCGTCAACACACATCCGTTGTCTTCTGTAGATGATGAATATAATGCTGTATATGTGTATGGAGAAGCAGTGGGGGAAACGATGTTTTACGGACCTGGCGCAGGCAGCCTTCCAACTGCGACAGCCGTCGTTTCAGACATGGTTGGCGTAATGAGAAACATGAGACTTGGTGTGAATGGGAATAGTTCAGTTATTCCAGAGTTTCCCAAGCAACTGAAAGGTAAAGAAGAGATTTATTCAAAACATTTTCTAAGATTACATGTTGAAGACGAGGTGGGTGTTCTTTCAAGTATTACTTCAACTTTTTCAAAGAACGGTGCAAGCTTTGAAAAAGTTCTACAAAATCCACTTCCTTCAGAAAAACGTGCAGAAATTGTCCTTATTACTCATCAGGTTTCTTTAGAGAATTTCGAGAAGATTCTTTCCGAATTAAATGACCTTACAGCTGTTCACGGGATTAAAAGCACATACCGTGTGGAGGGAGGTAAAAGTTGATGAATCAATGGGGCGGCTTACTATCAGAATTCCAGTCCTATTTACCTGTATCTGAGCGAACACCTCCATTAAGTTTAAATGAAGGAAACACGCCCCTTGTACAACTCCCATCACTCTCAAAAGAACTAGATGTTGAGTTGTATGCAAAGATTGAAGGGGCCAACCCGACAGGATCGTTTAAAGATCGAGGGATGGTTCTAGCTGTTGCGAAGGCGAAGGAAGCGGGTAGCAATGTCGTCATATGTGCGTCAACAGGGAACACGTCTGCTTCAGCAGCAGCTTATGCAGCGAGAGCAGGCATGAAATGTATCGTTGTCATACCAGATGGCAAAATTGCGAAAGGAAAGTTAGCACAAGCGGTCATGTATGGAGCAGAAATTGTCTCAATAGAAGGGAACTTCGATGAGGCGTTAAAGATCGTCCGTGAAATAAGTGAACAAGAATCGGTCACGCTCGTTAATTCTGTAAATCCATTTCGAATTGAGGGACAAAAGACAGGGGCGTTTGAAATATGCAACCAACTTGGAGATGCACCTGATCTACTTGCTATACCAGTTGGGAATGCAGGAAATATCTCTGCTTACTGGAGAGGATTTAAAGAGTTCCATAAAGCGCAAAACACAATACTCCCCCAGATGTATGGATTTGAAGCTGAAGGAGCCGCTGCCATTGTCCATGATCGGATTTTTCATCAACCAGAAACGATCGCAACAGCCATTCGAATCGGTAATCCAGCCAGTTGGAATCTTGCCGTAGAGGCTGTCCAACAATCCTCTGGACGTATAGATGAAGTAAATGACGAGGAAATCATTCAAGCTTATGAGGACTTGGCAAAAAAAGAAGGAGTATTTGCAGAACCGGCTTCCTGTGCCTCGTTAGCTGGATTAAAAAAGTTGAAAGCAAATAGTCAATTAATGCGTGGCCAACGGATTGTTATGGTCTTAACAGGTAATGGACTAAAGGATCCGGACACGGCCATATCAGCAAGTTCATTCCAATCAAAGACATTACCGAACGAATATGAGATTGTATCTCATTACATTAAAGGGGCGATTGGTGTATGAAACATTACGCCTGGCAGATACGAGTTCCAGCAAGTACCGCAAACCTCGGCCCTGGATTTGATTCAATCGGAATTGCATTAGACCGTTATTTAACAATCAAAGTTTATCCAAGTTGTAATTGGAAGGTAAATACACTTGCACCCTTTCAATTTTGTTTTCCTACGGATGAACGCAACCTTATTGTAAAAACCGCGCTTAGGACGGCTCAACTTTTTGATTATGATTTACACCCTCACTTAATTGAAGTAGAAAGTGAAATCCCTGCAGCGAGTGGATTAGGTTCAAGTGCGGCTGCCATTGTTGCTGGCATTGAGCTTGCTAATTTAGTTGGGAAACTAGGATTATCTCGTAAAAAGAAATTAGAGTTAGCCGCAAAGTTTGAAGGTCACGCAGATAATGTAGGTGCATCTTTGTACGGTGGGCTTGTCGTTACCTCTATGATGAAAGACAATGTGGAATTACAATCTATACCGGATCTCGATTTCCGAGTAATCGTTGTTACGCCGACCGAAGAATTAAAAACAGAGGTGTCTCGTGAGATTCTTCCTGAATGGTTGCGTTTTTCTGAGGCTGTAGATGCGGGAACCCGTTCGAATTTGCTGATTGCGGCTCTTTGTCAAAAGGATTGGCCGGTTGTTGGCAGAATGATGCGTCACGACTTGTATCATCAACCTTACCGGAAGCCCATTATCCCGCATTACGAAAAAGTTGAGGAAATCGCTGACAATCATGGGGCATTTGGAGTAGCCTTAAGTGGAGCAGGTCCAACGATTGCTTGTTTCGTTGAACACCACATGTCAGATCGGCTATTGGTGAACCTTACGAATAGCTTTCCTGACATGGAAGTACAACAACTATCTATTGAAGAAAAGGGAGTAACACTCCTTCCAGTTGAACCGTATTCGTCTTTTCATAAAGGTGATCTTGCTAATTAGTGAGTAGGTATAGTACTCGCTTGATTGGATTTCTCTGTCTCGTTGCAGTAAAGTGAATGTAACTGATTTTTATCGTACGATTGAGGAGTTCACTATGAATCAAAAAACAGACGAAACCTATATGAAAAAAGCAATTGAAATCGCAGAACAGGCTTCAGCACTTGGAGAGGTTCCGATTGGTGCCATAATCGTAAAGGATCATGAAATCATCGCTTCTGGATATAACTTGAGAGAAACAGAACAACGGGCTGTCGCTCATGCTGAAATTCTGGCAATTGATGAAGCATGCAAGAATTTAGGTACGTGGCGGCTATCCGGTTGTACGTTATATGTAACATTAGAGCCTTGTTCGATGTGTGCTGGCGCACTTGTATTATCTCGGGTTGATCGAGTGGTCTACGGGGCAAGTGATCCGAAAGGTGGTTGTGCAGGCACACTCATGAATTTGTTGGACGAACCACGTTTTAATCACCAGGCGGTTGTAACGTCTGGCGTGTTAGCAGATGAATGCGGACAGATGCTCAGTGATTTTTTCAGGTCGTTAAGAACTAGAAAAAAGGTCAAAAAAGATACAGCACTTGATGCAAAAGAATGAAGCGTGTTATAGTTGTTTTCTGCTCCTGATATCCCTTTAGATACGGTAACGTAGTACGAAGGTTCATATAAAGGATGTTCCGAAATTTTACAGTTGATTTTACGGACAAGGGAGCGTATACTAAGAAATGCGCAATTATAGCGCTTAAAAATGTTATCAAATTTGCCGTGCTAGGTGGGAAGGTAGCGGTGTCCTGTACTCGCAATCCGCTGTAGCGAGACTGAATTCCTTTCTAAGGTTAGCTGACGTAAGGCCTGCCGTTCGTAAGTGGTGTTGACATCCGGGTCCTGCGCAACGGAGCCCCATGAACCCTGTCAGGTCCGGAAGGAAGCAGCAGTAAGTGGGTTCCTCCGTGTGCCGCGGGGTTGCCTGGATCGAGCTAACTGCGAGCGTAACGCTTATGGAGGTTTTATCGAAGAAAGGTGCACGGCGTTAATACATAAGCTAAGAACTCATCCTTAACGGATGAGTTTTTTCTATATAAAGGGGATCAGTGTTCATCTTATCGCATGAATGAGGCGTTTTTTAGATAATGGTAGTGTTTTTCTAGATAAATTAAGATTTTTTTAGATAAATCGGCATTTTTCTGGATAATTTCATTTTTTTCTAGATAATTCCCCGATTTTCTAGATAACTGATGATCTGTCCAGCTCAAGATCCTTTATTTAAGAGATCAATCCTACTATTAAAGCTGAAATAACCTGTTTTTGACCATTTCAGTAGTAAAAGTGCTCATAATCAGGTGTTTTAAACGTTTTTAGCGTGGATTTAACTGATTTCGCTTTTCTATTTATTCTACTTTGAAAATAAACGGTGGAATCGGTATAATAAAAAGGATGAAAATGTTCTAATTTAGAAACACCATAACTTCTCAGCATCGTTGTAATTTGACGCTGTTGAAAAGTTAACTGACGAAGTATGAAATTTAGTTTCAGCGCCCAGTCACTTGCAAGTGACTAACCCGGCGCTTGCGCTTTTCTTAAAAAATAAAAGGAGGGTGTGCGGATGGCATATCAAGCATTATACCGGCTATATCGACCTCAACAATTTGAAGATATGGTCGGGCAAGAGCATATAACGAAAACGCTGCAAAATGCACTTTTACAACAAAAGCTATCCCATGCCTACCTGTTCAGCGGTCCAAGAGGTACTGGTAAAACAAGTGCAGCTAAAATTATAGCGAAGGCTGTAAACTGCGCAAAAGCACCAGTAGCAGAGCCTTGTAATGAATGCGAAGCTTGCCTTGGTATAACGAAAGGTTCGAACTCGGATGTAATTGAAATTGACGCGGCTTCTAATAACGGTGTTGATGAAATTCGTGATATCCGAGATAAAGTGAAGTATGCACCGAGCTCCGTTCAATACAAAGTGTACATTATCGATGAAGTACATATGCTTTCAATTGGCGCATTTAATGCTCTATTGAAAACATTAGAAGAACCACCAGCACATGTCATCTTCATACTTGCAACGACAGAGCCGCATAAGATTCCGTTAACAATTATCTCTAGATGTCAAAGGTTCGATTTCAGAAGAATCACAAGTCATGCCATCGTTAAAAGAATGCAGACGGTGATTGCATCTCAAAACGTACCAGTTGAGGAAGAAGCGCTCCAACTCGTTGCCCGAGCAGCAGAAGGCGGTATGCGAGATGCATTAAGCATTCTCGATCAAGCCGTTTCATATAGTGAGGACACCGTCACGACTGAAGATGTGCTTGCTGTCACAGGATCTGTTTCGCAAACCTTTTTATCTGAAATGACCCGATCATTTCAAGAACATCAGGTCGTTGATGCTTTAAGGCAAATTGATCAGTTGATGGATAAAGGAAAGGATCCGATTCGCTTTATTAACGATTTGATCTTTTATTACCGTGATATGCTTCTTTATCAGGCGGCTCCAAATCTCGAAGAAGTGCTTGATCGCGCTCAAGTCGATCAAGAGTTTGAGATGCTCGCTAAAAAAATACAAGGTGATTGGATTTACCAGGTTATCGATATCTTGAATAAAGCCCAGCAAGAAATGAAATGGACCAATCACCCTAGAATCCATTTAGAATTGGCAATCGTAAAGCTCTGTCAGGAGGAAAGTGCACCTAAACCATCCGGACAAACAGACGTACAGCCATTAATAAATCGGATTGAACAATTAGAAAAAGAACTAACAAAACTTAAAGAGCAAGGTGTTCCGGCAGCCTCGTCTGATGCAGCTCAAGAGCCAGCGAAACCAAAACGAACGTTCCAATCGAAAACGCCAAAATCCAAGGCTTCTACAGGTCGTATAAAGGAAATGCTTAAGGGTGCTTCCAAAAAAGACCTACAGCTTCTACGGAGCAAGTGGGGCGATATTATGGAACGGATCAAATCAAGGATGGTCAATGCACATGCTTGGATGATTAATGCGACACCTGTTGCGAGCTCAGATAACGCCTTTCTACTCGCTTTCCAGCATGAACTCCATAGTCAAATGGCAGTTAAAGAGAATATTCGGGAATGTGTCGAGTCCGTCGTTCAAGAAACGCTAGGACAACAAATGACGATGATGACTATTCTTGAAGAAGACTGGGAAAAGGTCAAACAATCTTTTATAGAAGAACAAAGACAGTCTGATTCAACCGATATAATAGAAGAAGAGGAACCATCTACTGATTCGATAGAGGACAAACCGGAATCCAACTCGAAAAAAGAAGAGGATCCGATAGTAGAAGAAGCGGTTAAGCTTTTCGGTTCTGAATACGTGGAAGTAGAAGATTAATTTAATTAATTAAAGGAGGAATTACCATGAAAGGTAATATGAATAACATGATGAAACAAATGCAGAAAATGCAAAAGCAAATGAT
This sequence comes from Pseudalkalibacillus berkeleyi, assembly GCF_021608225.1. Lineage (NCBI taxonomy): Bacteria > Bacillati > Bacillota > Bacilli > Caryophanales > Fictibacillaceae > Pseudalkalibacillus > Pseudalkalibacillus berkeleyi. The sequence goes on along the minus strand of NZ_JAKIJS010000007.1, from coordinate 1,955 downwards.
GAAGGCTCAAGAGGAGCTTAAGGACAAATCGGTAGAAGGTACAGCCGGTGGAGGTATGGTTACCGTTACAGTAAACGGCCATAAAGAAGTTACGGATATCGTAATTAAAGAAGAAGCTGTAGACCCAGATGATATCGATATGCTACAAGACTTAGTTCTTGCAGCGACAAATGACGCACTGAAAAAAGTGGATGATCTTGTGAATCAAGACATGGGTCAATTCACAAAAGGCATGAATTTACCAGGCATGTTCTAAAAGATCAATTAAATAAAGCGCACAAATAACGAAGAAGTATGAGCAGCAAGAGTCAATCGTTCAACTGAATTGACTTAACCTGCTTAGAGGGATTGATGATTCAGGTGTCGTAAGCACCTTTTGTCATATCTCTTCTATAGGAGGAATTACGGTGCATTATCCTGAACCGATTTCGAAGTTGATCGATAGCTTTATGAAATTGCCGGGAATCGGACCGAAAACGGCCGTCCGACTGGCATTCTTTGTTCTAGAAATGAAAGAAGACGATGTATTTGAATTCGGTAAGGCTTTGGTCAATGCAAAAAGAGATCTCACCTATTGTTCAAATTGTCATCACATAACAGACCGTGACCCTTGTATGATTTGTGAGGACACAAGTCGAGACAAAACGATGATTTGCGTTGTACACGACTCTAAAGATGTTATTGCGATGGAGAAGATGAAAGAATACCGCGGACTCTATCATGTGCTTCACGGCGCAATTTCTCCTGTTGAAGGAATTGGACCAGAAGACATTAAAGTTGCAGAGCTTATCAAACGTCTTCAAGATGATACCGTTCAAGAGTTAATCATGGCAACTGACCCTAACATAGAAGGGGAGGCAACCGCGATGTACATCAGTCGTTTAGTAAAACCAACTGGCATCAAGATCACTCGAATCGCGCACGGTCTTCCTGTTGGTGGAGATCTAGAGTATGCCGATGAGGTCACATTATCTCGTGCTCTTGAAGGGCGCCGAGAAATTTAGCTCCACGGAGGCGGGGTAAGTCGTGTTTTTTCGTCGTAAAGGTCGGCTTCGGAAGGAAGCAAATGAACGATTATTAAATGCCATTGAATCCGTTAGATCCGAATGGCTAACCAAAAAAGAACTAATTGAAAATAGCGTTGAACCCTCAGAGCAGGTACTATATGAAGTCAAATTGGCAAAGGCTAAATACTTCTTTCTGTTAAAAGAGGCGAAAGTACGCAAAATTAGAACGAGGAGTTTCTGAAACTTCTCGTTCTTTTTTTGTTTGTCTCTACATATGAATAGAGTTGAGACAAACTGTTAGGGGGATAGCGTTATGGATCCGTTCTGGGTATTTGCAATCGTATGTGGATTGGTCATACTCCTCTTGGTCATCGGTGCACCACTGAAACCTCTCCGTTGGGTCGGACAAGCTGCTGTGAAACTCGTGATCGGAGCGTTGCTATTATTCTTCCTCAACGCATTCGGCACAGCTATTAATCTACACATTCCGATTAATCTAGCGACCGCATCTGTGTCCGGTTTCCTCGGAATTCCTGGATTGCTAGCTCTCGTAGCGATTCAAAAGTTTGTTCTATAGAACTATGAAAAGAGCTGAATAACAGAAGCTCTTTTTTTCTTTGAAAAAAGCCTTGCGTCGTGAACTCCCCCATGATATAGTTATTTCTGTTGCTCTTTTGAAAGGCGCACAGACGTCACAATCTATCATTCTTTTTCTTTGAAAAAAGGCTTTGACAAGATAAACAAATGATGATAGTATATTAGAAGTCGCAACAAGACATCAAAACATAACAAACTTCGATAAAACACAGCGATTTACACAAGTGATCGAAGTCGCCCATAACCGGGCAAACAGCTCTTTGAAAACTGAACAAAAGCCAAGCGTGAAACACGGGTCTTTTTATAAAGAACCCTGAATCAATTTCGATTTAAAATTATGAGCAAGTCAAA
>NZ_JAKIJS010000006.1 GCF_021608225.1 Pseudalkalibacillus berkeleyi | reverse complement strand
AAAAGCGGAATCGCCTTGGTCAGGTGCGTAGAGCGCTGGAGGTTCCTCGCAATAACACGCTTTTTGTGTTGTAAGAGGAATCGAAGCGACCTCGAGCACTTAGGCGATGTAGCTAGACATCAAGAAAAGCGGAATCGCCTTGGTCAGGTGCGTAGAGCGCTGGAGGTTCCTCGCAATAACACGCTTTTTGTGTTGTAAGAGGAATCGAAGCGACCTCGAGCACCTAGGCGATGTAGCTAGACATCAAGAAAAGCGGAATCGCCTTGGTCAGGTGCGTAGAGTGCTGGAGGTTCCTCGCAATAACACGCTTTTTGTGTTGTAAGAGGAATCGAAACAACCCCCAATAGAGTTCGCTCTCTCATCTATGCGACCATTTCTTCCATTAAAAAAGAGCCGACACTATTGTCAGCTCTTCACACTTTGGTCCATTAAATTTATTCTTCGTCGAATTGGTAGAGAGGAGTACTTAAGTAACGTTCACCATTACTCGGAATAATTGCTAGTACCTTCTTACCCTTACCTAGTTTCTTAGCTACTTTTAATGCCGCTGCAATTGCAGCACCTGAAGAAATACCCCCAAGTAATCCTTCTTCTCTAGCGGCCTTTCGAGCGTATTCAAAAGACTCATCTGAAGTTATAGTAAGCACTTCATCATAGATCGAAGTATTCAAAATGGATGGCACAAATCCAGCGCCAATTCCTTGTATTTTATGAGGACCAGGACTTCCACCAGACAAAATCGGAGAATCTGTAGGTTCTACTGCATAGATCTGAATCGATGGATAGTGCTCTTTAAGGACTTCGCCAGCTCCTGTAATTGTACCGCCTGTACCGATGCCAGAAACAAACGCATCGAGTTGATCTCCCATTTGTTCAACAATTTCTTTCCCAGTCGTATCTCGATGTACGGCTGGATTTGCTTCATTTTGGAACTGTTGCGGCATGAAGTAGCCACGCTCGCTTGCAAGAGCTTCAGCTTTTGCAATTGCACCTTTCATCCCTTCTGCACCTGGAGTAAGGATCAGTTTGGCTCCATATGCACGGAGAAGATTTCTGCGCTCCATACTCATCGTATCTGGCATAACGAGTATCGTACGGTAACCTTTTGCAGCTGCAACCATCGCAAGACCGATGCCTGTATTACCACTAGTAGGCTCAATGATTGTATCATTCTCCTTAAGTGCACCAGCTTTTTCTGCCGTCTCAATCATCGATAATGCTATACGGTCTTTGACACTACTACCTGGATTCATGAATTCGAGTTTCAAGTATACATCTGCATCTTCTTCACTAGTTAGTCGGTTCAATTTTACAATTGGTGTTTGACCAATCAGATCGACTATAGAATTTCCCACTCTCATACCGTTCACTCCCCAATTCTTAGTATCTTCATAGGAATACTAACTTCAATCCATCTTAGCATTATCAGAATCTTTATTCAATTAATCAGTACCATACTCCCAGTTCACATCTAACTCTTTCCACAATTGTTTAGGATCGAAATCAGACTCCAGTTGTTGTATGGCTAATTGACGTCTAATTTGTCCTTTAACCTCTTCGAATTTATAAGAAGAGCCTTTCTTCGTATCATGAAGATATACAATGCCATATCCGTCTTTAGTTTTGAGTGGTCCACTCCAACTATCTTTCTTCATATTCTCGATCTCTTCAAAATATGCTGGATCAACGTAGTTACTTGAAGTATCAACCCACCCCATTACACCGCCGCTAGGTGCTGAAAATTCATCAATAGACTTTTCTCTCGCAAGTGTTGAAAACGACGAACCATTCTCAAGCTCTTCTATCACTTGATCTGCTTCTTCCTTAGTTTCAACGACAATTTGGGAGATCTGGAATAAAGGTTTCAAATCATACAATTGTTGATGATCATTATAATATTTACGCAATTCCTCTTCGTTAATGACGACATCTTTCGTAATCAGTTCTTCTAATAAAATGGCATGCTTAATTTCTTGCTTTAATTGATCATCGTTCATCTTTTGAATGTCAGGATGTTCTTGTGCATCCGCTCCAGTTCCGACCATTCGATGATACAATTCTATTTCTCTTTTTAATTCATCACTCGAAACAGACAAATTATGTTTCTTAGCAAGTTGAGATACAACCAATTTGTTGATCATTTGTGTGAGCATTTCTTTTCCGTAGCGTTCTTTTAGTTGTTGCACCCATTCTTTTTCAGAGATTGATTCATTACCGATTTGGGCAACACTACCTGACAATGTTGACAGCATGGACTTCTTTCCCCCGCTAGCTGTTTCTTCACTTTCATTCATGAAATAGGATAGTGTCCCTATATTTGTGATTAAAAGAAAAACAACAATACCGATCAACCATTTCTCTTTCATTCACCGTTCTCCTTGCGAGCTTCTTCTAGGAATTTTTGCAAATCATCTTGAGTAAAGTGGTAAGCTTCATTACAGAAATGACATGTTGCGTCTGCCTTTCCATCTTCATCAATCATTGCTTGTATTTCCTCTTCACCAAGGCTAATGATCGCATCAGCAAAACGTTCTTGTGAACATGTACATTGAAATTGGACAGGTGAATTGGAGAGTAATTTTACGTTATCCTCTCCTAGAACATTGTAAAGAAGCTGTTCAGGTGTATTTCCTGCTTCAATCATTTTAGATACAGGATCCAAATTTTCCAAGCGCTTTTCAATAAAGGTAATCATTTCATCCTGCGCACCTGGCATAACTTGAATAATGAATCCACCCGAAGCAAGTACTGAATTATCTGGATTCACAAGTACGCCAACGGCAACAGCAGATGGTATTTGCTCTGAGGATACGAAATAATAAGTGAAGTCTTCACCCAATTCTCCGGAAACAAGGGGCACTTGCCCAGTAAAGTTATCTCGCATGCCAAGGTCTTTCACTACTGAGAGCGTACCATTCTTCCCAACTGCCCTTGCGACATCTAGCTTGCCCGCAGCGTTCAAGTCAAAATGAACATGAGGATTAGAAACGAAGCCTCTCGTCCCTCCATCTACGTTAGCGTCTACGATGATCGCACCTAGTGGACCATCTCCTTCAACCTTGACTGTTAATTTATTCCCATCACCTTTGAGCATCGACGCCATCATTGTTGAGGCTGTCATCGCACGTCCTAATGCAGCCGAAGCCGTAGGCAGTGTACCTTGACGTCGTTGGGCTTCTTTAACCATTTCTGTTGTATCTACAGCAAAAGCACGAATGCTACCATTAAACGCTAACGCTTTAACTAAATAATCTGACATGATGTGAAACTTCCTTTCTTAATATGCATCTGTATTTTTCTGATAGATCAGTTGTAATCCTTTTAATGTCAAGAATGGATCCACAACGTCAATGATGTTTGATTCATCACCAATTAGGTGAGCAAGTCCACCAGTAGCGATAACCGTTGGATTTGTACCTGATTGGTCTTTCATCCGTTGTACTATTCCTTCAACTTGACCAACATATCCATAAAAAATGCCGGCTTGCATCGCACTCACGGTATTTTTCCCTACAACGTTTTCAGGTTTCATGATTTCAATACGAGGTAATTTAGCTGCATTTGTATATAAGGCCTCTGTTGATATACCTATACCAGGGGAAATTGCCCCTCCTAAGTAATGGTTCTGTTCGTCAATATAACAATATGTTGTCGCGGTTCCAAAATCTACAATGATCAATGGGCTCGCGTATTCATGCAGTGCTGCGACAGCATTCACAATTCGATCAGCACCGACTTCTCTTGGATTTTCAGTCTTTATGTTCAAACCTGTTTTGATACCTGGGCCAATGACTAGAGGTTTAAGGTTAAAATACTTTTCGCACATTTTTTCAAGTGGAAACATGAGTGGCGGTACGACAGATGATAATATGATTCCATCTATGCTCTTGAAATTTAAACCAACATGCGTCAGTAGATTAGAAATAAACATACCGTACTCATCTTCAGACTTCTTTTTGCTCGTTCCGACACGCCAATGATATTTCAACTCATCCCCTTCGTAAACGCCGAGGACGATATTCGTATTCCCTACATCCATTACTAGAATCATGTTATTCCCCACTATCTATACCATTTTCTTTAGTTATAACACAAACACAATATGAAAACACGCGCAAAAAAATAACGTTACTGTACTATTCCTCTTTAATTACAAAAGGCTGTTTTCATATACATTGTTGCCCTTGTAACAGATTGTTGAAAGAGAGCCTTAGATTAAGAAAAGGATGTCCGAAGTGGACACCCTTTTCTGACCGAACAGTATTATTCTTTATTGTTCTGATCCGAATCATTTGTATCTTCGGAATCGTCTGTTGTATTTTCTTCTTTCTTATTGATGTTAACTTTCACATCATCGTCAGAAGCTTGTTCTTTCTTTTCAGGCATAACATATCCCTCTGGCATTTTGCCTGTTTCGTATAGGGATTTAATTTGTTCTTGATCGAGCGTCTCAACTTCTTTCAACGTCTCAGCAATCAAGTTCAGCTTATCTTGGTTCTCTAAAAGAACTTCTCTACAACGGTTATATGCTTCCATGATGATCTTTTGTACTTCTAGATCAATGTCATGAGCGATTGCATCACTGTAGTTCTGTTCATTTTGAATATCTCTACCAAGGAATACATTCCCACCAGATCCTTGACCAAATTGCATAGGACCTAATTTTTCACTCATACCGAATTCAGTTACCATTTTCCGCGCAATACCTGTAGCACGTTGGAAGTCATTACTTGCTCCCGTACTTGCTTCACCGAATGTGACTTCTTCAGCTACGCGGCCTCCAAGAAGACCGATAATCTTATCAATCAATTCTGGTTTCGTCATGAAGTAACGGTCTTCTTTCGGAAGTGTCACTGCATATCCACCAGCTTGACCACGTGGAACAATTGTAACTTTGTGTACAATTTCGGCATTATCGAGCGCAAGCCCGATAATTGTATGACCGGCTTCGTGATAAGCAACGATATCTTTTTCCTTTTTGGAAATGACACGGCTTTTCTTAGCTGGTCCAGCAATGACTCGGTCTGTTGCCTCGTCAATGTCTTCCATATCGACTTTCTTCTTATTTCTTCGAGCAGCTACTAGAGCAGCTTCATTTAATAAGTTTTCTAAGTCGGCACCAGAAAATCCTGGTGTTCTCATTGCGATCGTCTTCATATCGACTTCGTCTGCTAACGGTTTGTTTCGCGCATGGACCTTAAGGACCGCTTCACGACCTTTAACATCTGGACGGCCGACAGGAATTTGACGGTCGAAACGACCAGGACGTAGTAATGCAGGGTCTAAAATATCTGGTCTGTTCGTTGCCGCTACAATGATGATACCTTCATTTGCACTGAAACCATCCATTTCAACAAGCAATTGGTTTAGCGTTTGTTCACGTTCGTCGTGACCGCCGCCTAGTCCTGCGCCACGTTGACGACCAACGGCATCAATTTCATCAATGAAAATGATACATGGTGCGTTTTTCTTGGCATTTTCGAACAAGTCACGGACACGAGATGCACCGACACCGACAAACATTTCAACGAAGTCTGAACCACTGATTGAGAAGAACGGCACGCCAGCTTCTCCAGCGACAGCTCTCGCTAACAATGTTTTACCAGTACCAGGAGGTCCTACAAGTAAGACACCCTTCGGAATACGAGCACCTAGTGCAGCGAACTTACGAGGGTCTTTCAAGAATTCAACAACCTCAACAAGTTCTTGCTTTTCTTCATCTGCGCCAGCTACATCTTTAAATGTAACTTTCTTCTTTTCTTCGCTATAAAGCTTTGCCTTACTTTTACCAAAGTTCATAACACGGCTACCGCCACCTTGAGCTTGGTTAAGTAAGAAGAAGAATAAGATAAATATGATGACAAACGGAATAATCGAGGTAAAGAAAGTTACCCAACCGCTCGTTCCTTCTGCTTCTTGTACTTCCAATTGAACTTTTGCTTCCTCGGAAAGTGCGACCACTTCTTCCGTTAAAGCTGGTGGAATGTTCGTTGTAAAGAACTCTTCATCCTTATAGGAGTTAAGTTGCCCCTTTAATACATACACCTGATTCTTAGGTTGCATGGATAGGGAGTCTACTTCACCTTTTTGTAATTCCTGTTTAAATTCGTCGTATCTTAATTGTTTCACGTCGTTGTTACTGCCATTGAAAAAGCTCACTATACCTACAACGACAAGGAATATTAATAAATAAAAGATTGTATTTCTAAAGATGCGATTCATCCCTTACCTCCTCTCGCATACAAGCAAATCAATAATTATAGTACCATACGTGTTCATTTATTCACAACAATATGACTTTACTGGTTTTGGTAAATTTCAGGCTTCAATACACCTATAAATGGTAAATTTCGATAACGCTCCGCAAAGTCTAACCCATAACCTACTACAAATGCATCTGGAACAATAAATCCAGCAGTATCAGGCTTGAGATCAACCTTTCGGCCAGTTGGTTTATCAAGCAAAGTTACAATCTTAATAGAGTTAGCTTTTCGATGCTTAAACAACTCAACAAGATAATTCAATGTTAAACCACTGTCGATAATATCTTCGACAATGAGTACGTCACGGCCTTCCATTGAAGTGTTCAAATCTTTTACAATCTTAACCTCTCCTGAAGAAACCGTTGAATTTCCGTAGCTAGATACATCCATAAAATCAAGCTCAACATGGATGTCCATGCGTTTGACTAGATCAGCCATGAAAGGTAGTGCACCTTTCAAAACTCCAATCACGAGTGGAAAACGATCCTTATATTCTTCTGATAGTTGTGCTGCTAGCTCCTGGACCTTTTCTTGAATTTCTTCTTCAGAAATCAAGATCTCTTCCATATCGTTTCTCATAAGTATGTATTCCTCCTAGACCTCATGCCTCGTATTTTCAAAAGATAATAACATCCAATCATCCTCGGCACCCGTAGGGGGTGGTAGTTCTGCATGCTTGATTCCTGGAATCCAAATGATCTTACCAGTCGAATCCACAACAATCGGCCAAACATCCCGAAGGTGCTTCGGTACTTTCGCATCAATGAATACGTCTTTCACTTTACGAGACCCTTGGACACCTGCTGGCTGGAGTCGATCTCCATTTTCCCTTGTTCTTACGAAGAGAGGGAAGTTAACCTGGGTTGGTGCAAACACTAAATAATCTTTCCCTCTTTTGTCGGTCTTCATTCTGCTTTTCGGCAGAAATGTTAACTTTCCTATCGGTACTTGATGGACCTCACCCTCTATAAGAGCAAAACGGTAAGGTAAGTGATGATCATTGGGGTCAAATGAAAAGGTACACTTCTCATATGAACGACGTACGAATAATCCATTCGGAAGGTGTATTTCACTTGATGGGTTCTCCGACTTGATCAGCTGCAAACAATCCTTGATATGATTAGATATAATATTCTCTTGGTTTGTTGGATAAAGATAGTTTAATATTAGATGAATCCCTCTTCTTTGTAAAGGAATTGCCATCTTGAGAAAAGGTCGTACAGACAATGTCAATTCTTTGTCACACTTTTTCAAAATAACATTTCCTAATGCGTCCTCCGTTTGCTTCCTCAAATATTGTTCATCTTCGGAAACAGCCTCACTTAACGATTGAAATTTCAAGTGAACATGTGTATTTTCCTCTTTCAAAAATGGAAGGATTTCTTTTCTAAATCTATTTCTTGTATATTTGGACTCCGCGTTACTCGGATCATTACGAAAGGGAACGGAATGAACATCACAATATTTCAAAATTTGATCCTTCGTTACTTCTAGCAAGGGGCGGATAATCATACCTGTTGAAAAAGGCCGACTCAATGGGATGCCAGATAAACCAGCAGCACTTGTACCTCGAACGATATTCATCATCATTGTTTCAATCTGATCATCCCCATGATGGGCTAGGGCAAGATAATCCGCTTGGTAGGCCTTCATCACGCCATCATAAAATTGATATCTCAATTTGCGTGACGCCAGCTGCGGTGATGAACCTGTCTCTTGTATATATTGTGGAAGATTCTTTCTCGTTTGTTCAAATTCTATCGAATGCTCCTGGCAATACCTCTTTACGAATTGAGCATCCTCAACCGATCCTTCTCCTCTAAACATATGATCCATATGTGCAGCAACGATTGTTAAACCCCAACCCTTCCGTTTCATGGACAAATAATGGAGTAATGCCATTGAATCAGGGCCACCAGACACACCAACAACAATGACAGCACCTGACCTTACGAGCTTTTTTCTTTCAATAAACTTGTCTACTTCCTCGAACATGGAGAAGTCTCCTTTATATATGTAAAGAAAAGCGCAAGCACCCTTCTTAGTCATGAAGGTCACTGGAAGTCCGACGAGGAGGCTGTTGCCGCCGCAGGAGGACTGAAGTGATCCAAATGACTGGGTGCTGAAGCTAGACATTACATCTAAGTGACCAAAAAATTATACTTTCTTATCTATCCAAAGAAACGAGCGTCATCACCTCGCTTCCTAAATGTAAGGTCATTATAACATGGTAAGAGCTTACACCGTATTTCCGATTAAATAGACAATGTAAAAAGCTAGTAAGAACAGAAAGATGAGCATCGTTTCTGTAATTTGCCTTTTACGTTTTGATTTCTTTCTTTGATAACGTCCTTTAGTCGAACCTTTAGGAGTTGGTTTTGGGGTGGGGCTTTTTTTCGGTATCGCTTGTGATGATGATTTTCTAGAATAATATTCCAGCAAATCATCCTTCATTGCATCTGCTGTTGCATATTGTCCATGTAGCGCTTTATATAAGATTTTTCTGTACTTTTTGAGCGAACGGTTATGATCAATCAACTTCTGAAGCTGTTGCCACCCACCTTCTTTCTTATCAAACCGTTTCGGGTAGGCGAAGTTCATTATAATCATAGCGACAGCAAATAAGTCATAGGTCGGTTCCGCCTTTCTCGATCCCATCCCCCAATAACCACGGTCAAAGAATTCCGTATACTCCTTGATCGCTCTTCCCATCATTGTCGTACCACCTACATCAAGCCAGCGGATTTTCGGCGGAGGTCCTGTAATGAGTAAGTTATCGGGTTTCAAATCACCAAAGACCCAACCTGACTTATGAAGGTCAGCCAAATCTCTTAATAGTTGCAGAATCAGGATGCCAAACCATTCTTCTTTCCTTTGACGCATGAATACGAAAAGTGACTCCCCCTGTACATACTCCATTACATAGAATGGGAATGTACCTTTAGGCGTCCTCCAATCATCCATTTCGACGAAAGAAGGTCCAAGCGTTTTTCCCTGGACCTTAGATAGATGCTTCAACACGTTTACTTCTGAGGTAATCGACAGCGTATCATGACTTACTTTTACAGCCACCTTCGACTGTTTACTCTTTGCCAGATAGACCGTCCCGGTTGCTCCAGAACCCAATTCCCGAAGAATCGTGTAATGATTCTGATTCCACTTACCTATTATGAGATCACCTGGCGATAGATTAACTTCCGGATTCTTCGAAGTATTCATCTTCTTCACCTAAAAACTTGCGCTTAGAACCCCTTTCCGAAAACTGTTCAAGCGCTTCTTGAAGTGCCGGTCCTGTTGGCGTAATACCACCCGTTGTGATTTTCTTGAATAACTTCCCTAGTGTATCTAATTGTGGTGTCCAATCTAGAAGTTTTTCTACTGATTGTTTTTTACCAGGAAATGCGAATATGGAGAACACATTCTGTCCACCTCTTGAGTTCAATGAGATGGATAAGTCTATGAGCGATTCTTGAACAGTCGGCAATTTGTCATCCATACTCGCCGAAATATCAACTAAGATCAATACTTCCAAGTTAACAGTCTCGCCGATTTCATCGACAACTTCCATCACTTGTCCCCGTTTATCTGGAGGAAGATCCTCCATTTGTTGATCATCACCTAAAATGTGTGTAAGCTCCTTATTGATCATACCGTGAATCGTTTGCGTCATCGCCTTTTGTGTAACCATTTTCACCGTATGGGCAAGCTGATTTGCATATACAATTTGACTAACGCCACCACCGCTCATTGCTATATCTTCAACTTCCTTCAAACCATGCTCACCGTATGCTTCATTTTTCGATAAGATTCCAATGACGTTGATTGCAACGCCTTTCTCACGGGCTAATGCCGCAATGGCAACTGGGTCTTCACCTTGATTCGAGCATCCATCTGTAATCAGTAAGATTTGTCGTAATGTCCCTTTACTCATGCGAAAAATCCCCTCTCTCAAATTGTTATTACCATAATGGTCAACCGAGAAGGGATTTATACTAGTTTTGGTGAGTCTCGTATTATCATTCGCATATTGCTAGAATCTCCTTATCTTTCAATAAGCATTTAAATCAATTAAGCCTGTTTCTGCTCCCCCTTATTCTGATACCTGATCGTCGACCATTTAGGAATATTGCGGTTTAATTTCGTTACGACGACGGTCATATCATCATCAATATGACCACAATCTGTACGAATGACCTCTTCTAAAAGGAGGTCAGCTATCAGTTGAGGGTCATCAGAATGGATTTCTCGTATTTTACGCTTGATCCAAGCTTCTTTATTTTCTACATTCTTCGGACCTTCGAAAATACCATCGCTCATCATGATGAGGAAGTCTCCTGCTTTTAACTGATCACTCACCACCTCAACGTCAAACTCCTCAATAATGCCCATTGGTAGATTACTTGCTTCTATCATTCTGACTTGATCTGCTCGTTTAACGAAGCTTGGACTTGAACCGATCTTCAAAAATCGTACCGCGGCATCTTGGAGGTCAATCATTGCAAGATCTAATGTTGAAAAGATTTCATCAGTTGTCCTTAGTGAGAGAATTGAGTTAACAGACTTAATTGCTGTTGTTTCATCGATCCCCGACTGTAGGATTTGCTGCAAAAGCTTTAACGTCTCATTGCTCTCGAGATGAGCACGTTCCCCGTTCCCCATACCATCGCTAATCGCAACAGCGTACTTTCCAACTCCAAGCTCGATTGTCGAATGACTATCCCCAGACACCCAAGCGCCCCCTTTAGCTGCACTTGCGACACCTGTCTCAATCACAAAGTTTTGTGATGAACGGAAAACGACGTGGCAGTAACCGTTTGGATAAGCTGCGCATTCTTCATTTTTCACGACAATTGCTTCATCCAATATGTCTGATAATAATGGAGCAATTACCTTTTCGGCTTCTCCTCGTCCATTGCAGTATGGAATACTCATCTCGATGTCAATGCTACCCTTGTCTAGGTTATATATTTCAATGTTTCCAACCTCAAGTCCAATATCATCTAAAGCTAATTTCACTTGTTCTTCTTGTATTTGATGATTTTCTCTCTCACGTTGAATTTCTTTTGCGAAATTATCCATAACTTGCGATACACCATGGAGTTGTTCTGCAACAAGCCTTCTACTTTCCTTCACTTGCTGTTTCAGTTTGATGTTCGCATGATATTGACCGAGCTCATATTGGATCGTATCAATGACTTTCTTTGACCGCACGCAGTGTCGCTCCCAATCCTTTTGTAACCCTCGATCTTTCAATGTTCCATTCGGTGTCGTTTCGGTCATAATATTTGCCATGTAACCATACGTCTCTTCAAAGTTATTCACCCAACAATGTCGTTTCTTGAAGCAGTTTTGACATGTTTTTTCAGTGATATTACTCAAAAACATATCTAACTCTCGTTTCCCTTCTTCCTCCAACATCGTTGTAGCACTCGTATTTAAGAAACTATTCGATAAGGTTTGGAACAAATGAGAGAATTGCTCTACGCGGTTTGCTGTAACGTCCCTCACCTTGCGTAAATACTGTTGTTGTTCTTGGTTATATTCTTTCGTCCCGGGTATGTAGCGAGAGATTTTTGAAATAGCTTTGTTCGGCGTTAGAAGAAAGAGACCGACCGCTACGCAGGATTCGAGAAAACTATTGAAAAGCATGCCTGATTCATTGCCATAGAGTCCAATTAACATCGTTCCTATAAAGAGACCGACACCAACCCCCAATTTCTTCCCTTCTTTTAGGAGACCACCTAACAACCCCGAAAATGCGAGTAAACTCATTTGATAGAGACTCGCAATATTAGCAAGACCTAATATAAGACCTGTTACTACCCCTACTGTTGCGCCAATCGCAGTTCCACCGACAATAGCGAAGATTAACACGAGATAGCGTGACAAAATATGTTCAAGTGATAAATCGTATACTTGCCAACCGATCGTGCCTGTCATAACCGATGCGAGCAGGATAATAAAACATACAATCTCTTCATTTTTTAAGGAGTGTTGAATTTTCTTTATAGAAAGGAGAGGGATGCTTTGTAAGAAGATCAGCGTGAGTATACCGCTTAATCCCGCTTCTATTGCAACCATTAACATTGTCCCTGTAGTAATTGACTCTGAGGCAAAAGTTAGCAAACTCATCCGAGTTATGAAGCTTGCCGCTACAACCGTATACGGTAGGATTTTGAAACTTTGTTTTACTAGATTAGTAGTAATGGCATTTATAACGAAGAAGACGGCTAGGCCAACGGAGATGAACAACCCGGTTTTATCAAAGGTTGTTAATGCACCTGCTAACAATGCGATCGCTGCCACTCCTGCTCGCTCACGCTTTAATAATAAGACTGCACCAAAGAATGGAATGGCAAATGGAGATAATTCGGTAAGTATAAAGGCTCGTCCAAGTAAGAAGCCTGTACAAAATAACACTAAACTCCAATGCATGAGAACGCGCTGGACTCTCATGATTGCTTCTCTTGTATGCATGGAAATATTGTTTTTCAACCTTTCAACAAGAACAAACTTTCTCAGTATTTGGTTGCTATGGGCTCCAACCTTTTGCATCATTCCCCGCACCACCCGTTAATAGATTTGTGTTGTCTATTTAACCACATACCATTTTCATATTTTGTCAAAAGGTAAGGCGGAGGGAAAAAAACTTCTCGACGCGTTACGATGCCGAGCGTCAATATGATTCAATTTTTTAAATATCAAATAGGGATAGATACTTTGCCCTTATCCTTAGGGACGTCTATACGCACCCATTATTTGTAAGAGGTGAATTAGAAATGAGAATTATGGCGAAGGGACTACAGGATGGAAGAAAGTTTATATGATTCTACATAAATGGAGTCATATGTCGATGGGTTGACGCCTGCTCTGTAATATTTTCACCACTTATTTTGAGCATCACTAGAATATATGTTGGGATTAGGCATTTTGTATCTTCTTTCTATTAAAAACAAGAAGACTCTCAACCATTTTTCAGCACAAAAAAACTGTCCCTTACATGAAGGACAGTTACTCATTATATGTATTGGTGACCCCTACGGGATTCGAACCCGTGTTACCGCCGTGAAAGGGCGGTGTCTTAACCACTTGACCAAGGGGCCTAATTTATATTTATGATATAAGTAGAAATTCGACGTTTATCATTCGTTGCTCTTTTTAAAATCTTAAATTATAAGTTAAAAAGTAGACGAATCAGAAACTAGAAGTTCAAGGCACGATAAATTTGAGGATCGGAATGTATGTCGTTTATACATGAGAACCGGAAAATCAGAGTAACGTAGAAATTCGACGTTTATCATTCGTTGCTCTTTTTAAAATCCTATAAAAATGGTAGCGGCGGAGGGGATCGAACCCCCGACCTCACGGGTATGAACCGTACGCTCTAGCCAGCTGAGCTACACCGCCATAAACAATATGTTTTAAAGACACAACAAGAATAATACAAGATAATCAAAACCTAGTCAATAGTTTTTTTGGATTTGTTGGTGGCAAATAAAGAAAACTTGGCAAAGCCAAGCCTTGGCGTAGGGTGAGCCTTAGTTGCGCTTATACTTAATACAGGAATTTTCAATTACGTCGAGTAAATCTGAATCTGAAAAATTATATACCTTCTTAACGCATAAAAAAAGACTAACATCGCTGTCAGTCCTTCTTCTATTTTTGCTTGCATATTCCGATTAGAGCTGATTTTACTACAATCGGTAAGCAGCAGATGATGAATTACCCTCGGCGTGCACCGCGTCCTCCACGTTTTGATTCGGTTTGCCTTTTTATAGTGGATAAGCGATCTTCACTATCCTTCAAGAAACGATTCAACTTATCTTCAAATGAAACGACTTCATTTTGCTGTCTTCTAGGTTTGCCTCCCTTTCCACGAGGGCGGTCTGGCCTGCGATTCTGTCTTGGTGGTTGGTCTTTCGCTTTCTTGATTGAAAGTCCAATTTTGCCATCATTATCAACATTGATGACCTTTACCTCAACTTCATCTCCGACAGTTAGGTGTTCGTTAATGTCCTTGACATAATTATCGGCAACCTCACTAATGTGGACTAAACCGGTGATACCATCTGGCAGCTCGACAAATGCTCCAAAATGGGTAATGCCTGTTACTTTTCCCTTCAATTTGCTGCCTACTTCAATTGTCATTGTAAAAATTGCTCCTCCTTAAAAAGATGAATAAATCAAATTTACTTTATTATACATGCCCCAAAATATATGGTCAACGAGACTCCTCTTTCTTTTTAGGAAGTTTGAAGATCGTTTCCCCAGGTTTGGACATATTATAATCTCTTCTTGCTACCTCACCAATATAATCTGGGTCTTGTAGTTTATTCACTTCTTCGCTTAGTTGTGATTTTTCTTGTTTAACTTCTTCTAGACGCTTTTCTACTTTTTGTCGTTCTTCCTTCTTTTCTGCAATGACAGTAGATTGTGAGGTAAGTGTGGAAATCATGACGGTAAACATGATGACAACCAGTACACCGAAAACCACTAAACGCCTGTAAAGCCCTTTCTTTCTACGATGTGCACGTTCCTGTTTTTTTCGTTCCTGATTCATGATGTTTTCGTTTAACGCTGTTACCTTGTCATTTCGTTGGACCATCTTGAGCCCCCTTTTTACCTTTTGAATTTCCCTATCCAGTCTTTCACTTTATTCGTTGGCTTCTTCCATATTCCTGCTTTTCCCTTTAGTTTTGTTAGCATTTTCGCTTGAATCCTTTTCAAAACTTTTTGAAGAAGGAAAACACCGATGATTTTAAAGGGGAAGAGAAGAATACCTAAAATGAATAGAAGGACAGATGATAGCAGTCTACCTATCATTTTACTCAAGGTAAGAAGGAGATTCAATATGACTTTTATGGGATGGATGACAAAAGTGGAAACTAATTTCTTAATCATTCTTGTCACCCCTACGAAAAATGTAATCAAGTACTCCAATAATTTTTTGTAGCCTCTTTGCAATAAACTTTGATAACAGGCAAATCCACAAAGTAATGCTAGAAAAATAATGACGCGTACTTCACCGTGATTCACTTGTAGTAATACATAGAAAATGAGAAGAGCTTGTAAGACCCAGAAGACGATATCATTTACAAACCTTAACCAGTTCCACTTCTTGTCCCTAGGCTGGAATCTGTGATACGTGTCAAGGGCTGCTCCAATCCAAATCCCACTTCCGATCATCGCCAGGATCGTATAGAATTGGACGGTCAAGCTCATTTGAACAGCTTGCTAAAAAAACCTTTAGCTTTTTCCCCTTGTTGCTGATCTAAATAAACAAGGTCGTACACCTTTCCCTCAATTGAAACTAATCCTTGTTCTAGGTTTAGGTTCTTCATCTTTAAGTTGTAGCCTCTAACTGCGAGGAATCCCATTGAGGTTTCCAGCAAAAATTCCTCATTATCAAAGCTTTCTACTTGCTTCACACCTGTTATATCAAGTGCTTTCCTACCTCTCATCTTGACATCATGATCCGGTGCTGTTTCAGGTTTATTGTAATTGGAACCATTATAATCGTAGTACGAATCCATGTGCTCCCCTCCAAACATAGTTTGTACAAATGTATGAGCACACAGGATTAAATAGAACAAGCTTTAATTGTCGGTATCCAATGACATCCGAGCTACCTTGGCGATTCCTCTTTTCTAACAAACCAAAAAAGATTGACCTCCAGCTGTTCGGTCGCCACTACCACACCATTTTTGCAAAATGATAAAGTAATGAAGACCGACATTTCTGTAAGTCAATCTTTCTTTTAAATTAACCCCGTTTTATTCGAGAATGTCTTACTCGCTCCACGCAGTTACTCGTTAACACGTTCCTCACTAACGAGTGAATACATAGATGCTGCATCCTCTTTCTTGGTTGTCTCTTTTAAATCTTCCACTTTGACCGTAACAATCTTTTGTCCAAACCGGATTTTCAGTTCATCTCCCGGTTGGATAACTGAGGACGCTTTACCAGCGTTCCCGTTTATTAAGATTCTCCCTTGATCCGATATCTCTTTCGCTACGGTGCGTCGTTTAATCAAGCGAGAAACTTTCAAAAATTTATCGAGACGCATTTACTTTACAGCGTCTTTCAACTTGTTTCCGGCACGGAATGCAGGAACAGTTGATGCTGGAATGTCGATAGACTCACCAGTTTGTGGGTTACGGCCCGTACGGCTTGAGCGTTCACGAGTTTCAAAAGTTCCAAATCCAACAAATTGTACTTTGTCGCCTTCTTTTAGTGCATCTGTAATTTCAGTAAGCAATCCGTTCACAACTGCTTCTACGTCTTTTTTCGTTAGACCTTCTTTTTCAGAAATATTGTTGATTAGATCATTTTTATTCATTGTATGTACCTCCTATTATTCTTACCTTGTTTGATAGACAGATTCGCACATGAAGCAACATCTCTGTCCATTCCACAGAATAAAATTCTCTATTCTCCTAGAGAATCCTTCTTTTTTGACATATTTTTTGCTTGTTCCCACAAAACGTCCATGTCCTCGAGCGTTACTTGGTCAAAAGGGACACCTTTCTCTTGAAGCGAATCCTCAATGTACCGAAATCGGTTGAAAAATTTGTGATTCGTACGATTGAGAGCAAGCTCAGGGTCAATCCCATAATAACGGCATAGATTAACGAGTGCAAACAAACAGTCCCCGAATTCATTTTCCATTTCGCTTTCATCTTGCTTTTGGACGGCTTGTTGGAATTCGTTTAGTTCTTCTTTAATTTTAGCTAAAATCGGTTCAACTTCATCCCAATCAAACCCTACTTTCGCAGCTTTCTTCTGAAGTTTCTCAGCTCTAATTAAGGCAGGATATCGGTCGGTCCCATCCAGAACGGATGCCGCATTCTTTCCACCTTTTTCAGTTTTCTTAATCTCATCCCAAGTTTTCTTCACTTCCTCAGCTGTGTCTAGAGAATCATCCCCAAACACGTGCGGGTGACGGCGGATCATTTTTTCAGTTAAAGCTTGTATGACATCTTCTATTGAGAAATAGCCTTCGTCTTCACCGATCTGGGCATGGAGCATGACTTGAAGAAGGACATCCCCTAGTTCATCGGTCAGGTGATCATCGTCTTGCTCATCAATCGCTTCGATCACTTCATACGCTTCTTCAAGCAAATATTTACGCAAGCTCTCATGCGTTTGTTTCTTATCCCATGGACATCCATTAGGACCTCTGAGTGTCCGGATGACATGGCGTAACTGATTAAATTCTCGCGTTAATTTACCCTCGTCTTTTATAGGCTCAACATAAAGTGCCGTTAAGTTATGTAGTTCGACGTGACGATCCAACTCGTATAATTGCACAGATACGATGCTCTCATTGTTTGAGCCTGCAGCTGTGACAACATGAACAGGATGGTCATCTGGGTATCGCTCCATCAGAGTCAATTTCACATGCGAAGCAACGAATGAATCATAAACTTGACCGATGATGACGTGTTGCTGTAAATTCATTTGCTCCATGGTAAGGTTGGTACCATCGAGCAGTTGAAACCCATCAATCGGGTCAATTTGAACTGCTTGAAACATCGCATCTAGAAAGCTTTGTCCACCCTGGAACTCGACCTTCGTGTCATGCTCATCTTGTCCATGAATCAGTAATTGCACGGTTTGTTCTGCAACTAACGGATGTCCTGGAACCGCATATACGATATCCTTTTTCTTCGCTTCTTCCCATAGCTTGTTTGCGATTTCTTGATAAACATCTTCAAATTCTGATTTTTGCTCATAAAGTTTGTCGAAGCTTTCAAATGTTAACCCTTCAAGCTCTAATTCTTTCACAACAGGATGCTCTTTCGTCCGCAAAAAGACGTGCGATGACGCTTTAATTCGCTTATAAACACCTAGCGGGATTTGATCAAGATCACCTGCACCTAAACCAATCACTGTAATCGTATTACCCATTCTCACCTCTCCTATCTCTGTAGAACCATTTAATTAAGTATTCGCCCTTCGGTAGCATCCGAAGTTCGTCTCGGTTCCAAACATTTTGATACATAAGTACCAGTAAATAAACAGCAGCACCTATTCCCGCACTTGATAACGCAATAACCCCGGCAACTAATCGTTCATTACCTGACTGAAAGAGTAACAAGGATTCTTTCCATAGAAATGTACTGACTGCCATTAAAATCAAGGCAAATACAACTTTCAAACTAGAAAATCGATGGACTTGAAATACATTGGTCAGCTTTTGGACCATCATTAAGTTACAAATCGCAACAAAGGCGGCACTCATTACAGTCGTAATTGCGGCCCCGGTAATGCCGAAATGAGGAATGAACCATAAGTTCAACAGCCCTTTAATTCCTAGTGAAATTAAGATGAAAAGTACAGGAAAACTAATTTTTCCAAGCCCTTGTAGAATCGCTGAAGACGTAATCGCAATCGATCCAAATAAGATCGCCACCCCGAGAATACCAAGAGCTAAAGAACCATTTTGATCCTCATATAAGAACACATTCGTCGGTTCAATAATGACTGCTAATCCAATCGCAGCAGCACCACCAACGATGAAGCTAAATTTTAATGACTGACCAGCAAACTCAATGACTCGCTTTCGATCATTACTTTGATTCGCTTTCGCAATGAATGGAATAAGCGGTAAAGCCATTGCAGTCGCCAAAACCGTTCCTAATTGCAGTAATGGCTGGCCCCGGTCAAATACACCTTTACTCACTTTTGCATCTAAAGAATCCATACCGCTTGATTGCAGTCCAGGAACAACTTGTAAAGCGTCAACAAGCTGAAACAATGCAAACATCACGGCTGTAATACATATCGCAAGTCCACCTTTTAAAATGGTTCCAATCAATGCAGTTGACTGACGAATTGGCAGAAAATGAATCCCCAATATAGGTTTTGATTGTTTCTTCAAAAATAAACCTAATATAAAGATAGCAACTACACTACCGGCTAAACCTCCAAATACAGCCCCACTTCCTACTAAATAGCGATCGGCTCCGTTCGTGACGAGATAAATCGTAAAAATTAAAATAAGACCTACTCTAATCATTTGTTCTGCAATTTGAGAGACAGCTGTCGGTGTCATATCTTTTTCACCTTGGTAGTATCCTCTCATTACAGATAAAAACGGAACAAATAGAAAAGAAAAAGAGGCCATCCTTAACGGTCCAACGAGCATCGGATCGTTCATACCTTTCGCAATGTGATCCGCAGAATGGTACAAGATGAGAAAGACAATTACAAAAAAAGTACACAAACCAACAAACGTTGTCGTTAGTGCGTCTCTTGCTTGTCTCCCCTCATTTTCAGAAATGATTTTAGATATAATGAGCGGAAAACCATATAAACTTAATGCAAATGCTATCGCATAGAATGGATATACTTGTTGATACACATATAATCCAAGGTCACCAGCGATATTTTGAAAAGGAATCCGATAAAAGGCACTTAACACTTTGACAATCAATGCAGCGCCAGATATGACAAGTGTTCCTCTCCAAAACGTTTTCTGTACATCCGTTTGATCTAACATTGTGACACCGCCTAAATCGATAAAGAACACATATACTTTATTCATAAACCTACAAGAAATCTAAAGTATTGCCTAAAAAAGCTTTTTTTAAGTACAATAATAGCCCCATTATATCACGAGTGATATGAAATAAAGAGGCTACACAATTACAAACGGTTATTCAGAACACCTGGCGATCGCTGTGACTTGAGGTATTTATTTCGGCTTCACGTATCCTTATGAAAAGCCAAAAAAAATAGAGCTTCCAGAAAATCAGTGTTCACTGACTTTTTGGACAGCCCCTTCACTTATTGCTCCATTTGTTTCGCTAAAAATCCTGCAGCTGTTTCAGATAACTTTTGTTCAATGTCCCCAATAGGCTTGTCCGTTTTTGAAAGAAGCACTACCGAACCAATGGGATCCCCATTTGCTATGATTGGAGCTATGACATGAGATACAGGCTCATTGTTACCATCAATAATCTCTACACTTGTTGCTTGCGTTGAGACAACCGTTTTCCTGTCATTCATCGAGTTTTCAATCAATTTACCGATGTTCTTATTCATGTACTCCTTTTTGCCTCCACCAGCCACCGCGATAAAAGAATCACGATCAGAAATCAACGCGATATGTTGAGTGTGCTCATATAATGACTCTGCATATTCTTGAGCAAAATCTCCAAGCTCACTGATGGGAGAGTATTTCTTAAGTATGACTTCCCCTTCGCGGTCTACGAAAATTTCAAGAGGATCCCCCTCACGAATACGTAAGGTTCTTCTAATTTCCTTAGGGATGACGACCCGTCCAAGATCATCAATGCGACGTACGATACCTGTGGCTTTCATTCTTTGTTGTCCTCACTTTCTATCGTTGCAAGATAATGGAGATACAATAGCATTCTTGGTATGAATGAATAAATATACCATTCATTTTCCTTTAGTATCCGTACGTTCACTTAATCTATTCACCAAAAACGGAAAATTCTTCATAAAAATGAAAGAAAAGCGCACAGGATGTACTGACTTCGATGTTCACCACAGGAGGTGGTTCTTAGTCGAACATCCTTACTCATAGTCGAATAACTATTGTCACAGGTAGTTGTGGGGACTCGCCTGGATCGCTTATCCCGCAGGACTTACAAATAAAAAAAGCAGGTATCAACCTGCCTTTTTTACATTTTATGCTTGTACCGCTTCCTTCTTCGCTTGTGGAACTTTCTCAAGGACATCTTCAATCGTTTGAAGAATTTGTTCATCTGTCATTTTTCTATGGTTAATAAGTACTTTGATTTGTTCTTGTGTCATCCCCAAGTTAACATGACGACCAATTTTGTTGACGATATCAAATAACTTGCTGCCATCTATGTTCAATGTCGTTTCCTTTGAGAAGAGCATTTGAATTTGTTTATTTTTCAATTGTTCGATTTTCTCTACCTTCTCTACTTGCGCGTATAGCTTGATTCTTGCAACCGCAAATAAATTCGCTACTTGATCTGGATAGTCTCCAAATCTGTCGACCATTTCATCATTAAGGTCGAATATGTCATCAAAGCTCTCGATTCCTTTGAAACGTTTGTACATATCAATTTTCTGCTTTTCATCTTGAATATATGATGCTGGAATATAAGCGTCGACATTCAAATCAAGTTCGAGTTCAATTTCCTTCTTCTTCGGTTTGTCACCTTTACGTTCTTCAATTGCTTCTTTGAGCATTTGAGAATATAAGTCGAATCCGACGGAATCAATAAATCCATGCTGTTGTGCACCTAATAAATTACCCGCACCACGAATAGATAGGTCTCGCATTGCAATTTTAAATCCTGAGCCTAACTCTGTAAATTCCTTGATGGCTTGCAGACGTTTCTCAGCGACCTCCGTAAGTACCTTGTCACGCTGATACATGAAATACGAATAGGCTACACGATTTGACCGGCCTACACGACCGCGTAACTGATACAACTGAGATAAGCCCATCTTATCGGCATCATTTACGATCAACGTGTTAACGTTCGGTATATCTACACCCGTTTCAATGATGGTCGTACTTACGAGTACATCGAAATTACCATCTAAGAAATCAATCATGACTGATTCAAGCTCATTTTCACGCATTTGTCCATGCGCAAATGCCACACGAGCATCAGGAACAAGCTGCGAAATTTCCTCTGTCATTCGTTCTATTGATTCAACTTTATTATAGAGAAAGTACACCTGCCCTCCTCTAGAAAGTTCACGCTCTATCGCTTCTCGAATGGTGCCACCACTATATTCAACAACATACGTTTGCACCGGGAATCGATTTTCTGGTGGTGTCTCGATTACAGATAAATCACGAACACCAAGCATAGACATATGCAACGTTCTCGGGATAGGTGTAGCTGTAAGCGTAAGGACATCTACGTTCGTTTTCATTTGTTTAATCTTTTCTTTGTGCGTGACACCAAAGCGTTGCTCTTCATCAATAATTAACAAACCAAGATCCTTAAATTGAATGTCCTTTGAGAGGATCCGGTGTGTGCCAACCACAATGTCGACAGTTCCTGCTTTTAAGCTTTTCATCGTCTCTGTCTGCTCTTTTCTCGTTCTGAACCGACTTAATGATTTGATCGTAATCGGAAATTCGGAGAATCTTTCTTGGAATGTTTCGTAATGTTGTTGCGCCAAAATTGTCGTTGGAACAAGGAATGCCACTTGTTTACCATCATTAATCGCCTTAAATGCAGCACGAATAGCAACTTCCGTTTTCCCATATCCAACGTCACCGCACAATAGTCGGTCCATCGGTCTTTCTTTTTCCATGTCTTGTTTAATTTCTTCAATTGCCCGGAGTTGATCCTCTGTTTCCTGATAGGTAAATGCACTTTCAAAGTCTTGCTGCATTCCACCATCCTTTGAAAATGCATGCCCTTTTGAGGCTTCTCGTTCGGCGTACAGTTTAATCAAATCATCGGCAATATCTTGAACAGAAGACTGCACCCTGCTCTTGACCTTCTTCCACTCACTACCGCCAAGCTTATATACTTTTGGTTCTTTCCCTTCTGAACCTACGAACTTTTGTACTTGATCGATTTGTTCGACGGGGACATAGAGCTTATCATCCCCAGCATATTTCAAATGTATATAATCTTTATGGACGCCATTAATGTCCAGGGTCTCGATCCCAAGATATTTACCAATACCATGATTAATATGAACGACGTAATCGCCGACCTTTAATTCAGAATAACTTTTGATACGCTCAGCATTAGAGACCTTTTGTGGTCTTCTCGTCTTTCGCGTTTTCTTTGTAAAAACCTCATTTTCAGTTAGGACGACAAGCTTTCTCATCGGTAATTCAAATCCACCATTTAAATCTCCGATGATAATATGGTTTTTCCCTGGTGTTAGAGGTGTGGTCTCATCTACGAAACTTGATTCAATATTGTAATCTTCAAGGACACGTTCTAGCCTTTTCGCTCGATCTTGATCTGCTGCTAAGAAAACGATAGCATCCTTACTATTGTGCCATCTTTGTATTTCAGATTGCAGTACGTTTAATTGTCCATGGAAATTCTGCATGGCCTTACAATTCATATTGATAATATTTTGGGGATTGGTGTGAGGTACATGTCTTAAAAATAATGAAAGGTATAAGAACAATAAGTTCGGACGGTTCACCAATTCCTCATACTTGTGACTTAACGTAAGACCAGACAACATTTCTCCCTGGTTCAACAAGGTTGTGTGCCACTCTGCTTCTTGTTTTTCCAAATTTGAAGATGTTTCTTGCACTCGACTGATTTCATCCACGACAACGAGTGTGTTATCCGGTAAATAGTCTAGTAAACTAGCTGGCTGATCGTAATAGCAAGAGATATATTTGTACATGCCTTGAAATGTTTGTTTTTGTTTCAGCTGTTCAAGTTCGTATCCGATATGTTCGGTTAGCTTCTCTTTCACACCACTATCTTTTATTTTCTGAAGAGACCTAGATAGTCCAAGTTCGACATTTTGTACAGCTTGATCAAAATGTTCCGGGAAAAGGATAATTTCTTCTGCTGGGCCTACCTTTATTTCTTGTAATTGATCAGCAGAACGTTGCGTTTCAACGTCGAAATATCTAATCGAATCGACTTCAGTATCGAAGAGCTCAATTCTAAGTGGCTGTGACTCGGTCAGAGGGAATATATCAACAATTCCCCCACGAATGCTAAATTCGCCTGGGCTTGTGATCATATCTGAACGTTCATATCCCATTGCAACTAACTTGTTCTTCACCTGATCCAGATCTATATCCGTTCCCACTTGAAGTGTAAATTGGCTGGCACTCCAAACATGTGGGGGTGGAATCATTCGTCTTAAACCAGCAATAGGTGTAATGATAATGTTCCCTCTGCCGTGTCCTGATAGCTGATTTAATACGTCAATTCTTTGAGACTTTAATTCAGGACTTGCGATGGCAATTTCTGCTGAAGTTAGTTCATTTACTGGATAGAGGTGCACCTTCTCCTCTCCTACCAATGAAACGAGGTCTTCATAAAGCTTCTGAGCTTGAAATAAATTATGCGTGACCACGAGCTGAGAACGATCATCTGCTCTGTTTAAACAAGCCATCAATAACGTTCTAGAAGAGTTGGATAAACCTGAAACGAGTTGTTCGCTGAGCCCTTCAGACATGCCTGTAATCAGGGATTGAAAATCGTCATTATCACAAAAATAGTTCAATAAACCTTGCATTGCATAATCTCCCTCCCTGTAGGAATGGGCGTAATAATTTCCCATCTATTAAATCTTGTTGCCTATATTATTCTTGAAATATGCAATTCTTTGTATAAATCAATCGTGTATTTCTATGATCAAGGCTGTTTCGTATACATAGTAGCTTTTGTAAAAGATTGTTGAATGCCATGATTCCCTATAGAAATAACCTTTTAGAGATGAGCCATTATCATTAAACTGCTACTCATTCAGACAGCAAAAAATGCCTTGGTTACAAAACCAAAGCTGTTACTGTATGAATGTATCCAGTGCGTGGTAATCTGGGTTTTTATTTAGCATCTCATAACAGTCCTCACATATAGATTTCACATAAACATGTCCATCGTCATCATAAGATACGTATTCTTCTCTTTCTTGGTCTGTTAGTTGATCTAAACCTAAGTTTGTCGTCGCAACGGAAGATACATCTAGCTTTCCGATGTGGACATTACAATGCTTGCATGCATAATAGACTGACATCTTACGCCTCCTTAGTGACATAACATACTACCATTATGGTCCCTAAAGGGCTTTTCTATTCATCCATTAAAACGGTTCATAACTTGCGAAAATGGTGTATCTGCCCAGTTTTCACAAGCATCTGCTGAGCGTTTTAGTGCTTCATTAATGTTTGCTTGTTGGTCTGGTTTAAATGTTTTCAACACATAGTCAGGAACAGCTTCTCCTGGTTCTGGCCGACCAATGCCAATACGAATTCGTTTAAAGTCTTGACTACCTAAATGCTGTATGATGGATTTCATTCCATTATGTCCACCAGCACTTCCCTTTTCACGTAATCTTAGCTTACCCGGGACTAAGTCGAGATCATCATAAATGACAAGTAAATCTTCCCGTTCAACCTTATAATACTTCATAAGAGGTACGACAGAATCTCCTGAACGGTTCATGTAGGTCAAAGGCTTTAATAAACATAGTTTATGTCCATTCACTTCACCTATGCCATACAATCCATTGAACTTCTGTTTGTTCAGTGGGATGGAGAGGGATTCTGAAAGTTGATCAATGACCTTGAACCCTACATTATGTCGTGTTTCTTCATATTTGCTACCTGGATTTCCTAGACCTGCAATGACTTTCATTTCCTCATAACCTTCCTTTTCAAACAGCTGCTTAATTCTATTCAGCATATACAAATAACTCCTCATATCAACTTTCTTATTCTATTCCAGATGAAACCGCTCCATCCTCCCAAGAAATTAGAAAAGCTTAAGCACCCCGATTAGACACGAAGGTCACTGGAAGACCGACGAGGAGGCTGTCGCCGCCGCAGGAGGTCTGAAGTGATCCAAGTGTCTGGGTGCTGAAGCTAGACAATAGAAAAGCGGAATCGCCTTGTTAGCTCCGATGGTCACTGGAAATCCGACGAGGAGGCTGTCGCCGCCGCAGGAGGATTGAAGTGATCCAATGATTGACCGTCCCATTATAACATAAAGAAAACTTAGCGAACCCAAGCCATAGCGCAGGGTGAGCTTTAGTTGCACTTATACTTATTTCTGAAATTTTCCACTACGTCGAGCTAACTGGAATCTGAAAATTTATAAGTTTAACGTATAAAGAAAACTTAGCGAACCCAAGCCATAGCGCAGGATGAGCTTTAGTTGCACTTATACTTATTTCTGAAATTTTCCACTACGTCGAGCTAACTGGAACCTGAAAATTTATAGATTAACGTATAAAGAAAACTTAGCGAATCCAAGCCATAGCGCAGGGTGAGCTTTAGTTGCACTTATACTTATTTCTGAAATTTCTTAACGTATTAAAGAGGCGTAACCTAAATGGCTACGCCTCTGTATAAGACTATAATAGCTCTTATTATTCTTTGTTGTCTTCTTCATTGTTGTCATCGGAATCATCTGATTCCTTGTCACTGAGCACCTCAGGTTCTTGCTCTTCATCATCTGCCACTTCTTCTTCAGGCTCTTCCGTAGGAGGTGCAACTGATACGACAACCTCTTCCGGATCGGAAAGAATGTTGTAAGAAGAATTTTCGATAAGATCAGCTACAGTAAATGCGTCACTAATATTCAATTCTTCAACGTTCACTTCAAATTCACTTGGAATTTCAGCAGGTAACGCTCGAACCGTAATGGTATGAAGGAAGTGCTGTAATACGCCACCTTCCTTAGCACCAGCAGGTTCACCAACTAAGTGTACTGGAACTTCTGCGTCTGTTTCTTCATTAAGATTAATTTCTCTAAAATCAACGTGAATAAGTAAATCTTTCAAATGGTCGATTTGAAGATCTTGAACCATTGCAGAATGTTTCTTATTATCAATTGAAAGATTGATTACTGAATTAATACCATTATCACGAATGGATTTAATGAAATTAATTCTGTCTAAATAAATTGGCTTACTGTCACCATTCCCGTAGAAGACTGCTGGAACATTGCCTTCCTCACGTAACTTCCTTGTAGTAGAACGACTAAAATCATCTCTTACTTTTACATCTAAATCGATAGCCATAACGAAATCACCTTCCTGTCAGTTACTATTTTAGAAATATACCCGAAATCAGATAGGTTCAAACATTACATCAAAAACTTAGTCGAAAAGTTTACTTACAGATTGTTGTTCGTGAACTCGGATGATCGCCTCACCTAGTAGCGGAGCAACCGATAATTGTGTCAGCTTATCAATGAATTTTTCTTCTGGTAATTCAATCGTGTTTGTTACGACAAGCTCTTTAATCTTAGAATTTTGAATCCGTTCTATTGCAGGTCCTGAAAGGACAGGATGAGAACAACATGCATATACTTCTGTTGCACCATTTTCAATCAATGCATTAGCCGCAAGCGTAATCGTACCAGCAGTATCAATGATATCATCAATCAAAATCGCTGTCTTTCCTTCGATGTTACCTACAATGTTCATCACTTCCGATACGTTAGGACGTGGACGTCGCTTATCAATAATTGCAATTGGCGCTTTTAGTCGATCTGCCATTTTTCTTGCACGCGTCACGCCTCCGTGATCTGGAGATACAACGACGATGTCGTCTAAATTCTTACTTTCGAAATAATTGGCTAATGTCGGTACAGCCAATAGTTGGTCAACTGGAATATCGAAGAATCCTTGGATTTGCGGGGCATGTAAATCCATTGAAATCACACGTGTAGCACCTGCTGTTTCTAGTAAGTTTGCAACAAGCTTTGCCGTAATTGGCTCTCTTGATCGTGCTTTTCGGTCTTGTCTAGCGTATCCATAATACGGAATGACAACATTGATGGTTTTTGCGGACGCTCGTTTAAGCGCGTCAATCATGATTAGGAGCTCCATCAAGTTTTCGTTAACTGGGGATGAAGTGGATTGAATAACATAAACCTCTCCTCCACGGATGCTCTCCTCAATATTGATTTGGATTTCACCATCGCTAAATCTTTGTACTGAACATTTACCCATATGAACACCGATATGTTCCGTTATTTCTTCTGCCAATCCCTCATTAGAATTTAGCGAAAAGACTTTAAGTTTGGAATTCTCATACTTGGACACGCTTATTACCCCCTGTGGTTGTTTTGCTTTTCTTGTATTTTAGAAACATAACCTTCTTTATTCGTCTGTCTCGCTCTTGCAATTGAAAGCGAATTCCCTGGAACATCGTCAGTTATCGTAGATCCTGCTGCTACGTATGCATTTTCTCCAACGTTAACAGGTGCTATCAAGTTAGAATTACAACCGATAAATGCACCGTCGCCTACTTTTGTCAGATGTTTGTTCTTACCGTCATAATTAACCGTAATTGAACCGCAACCAAGATTGACGTCTTTTCCAATCTCAGCATCTCCAATGTAACTTAGATGAGATGCCTTACTACCATCATCCAATTTAGATTTCTTAATCTCTACAAAATTTCCAATCTTTGTATCATTTCCCAATTCGGACTGAGGTCGAATATGTGCGAATGGGCCGATAGATACATTGTGCCCTACCTCGCTATCATGAACAACAGATTGTTTAACAACCGTTTCGTTCCCAATCTGACTGTCTTTAATTTCTGTATTCGGTCCAATGACCGCCTCTTCTCCGATTGTTGTATTCCCATGAATAAATGTTCCTGGGTAAACAACCGTGTCCGAGCCAATTTTCACATCTGATGTGATATAGGTCTGTTGTGGATCAATGATCGTTACACCATTTTTCATGTGATGTGTAAGGATTCGTTGCTTCATGTATTGCTCAGCTTGAGATAGAGCAACTCGGTCATTAACGCCTATCGTTTCTTCAAATGCAGGGGTTTGATAAGCTGCAACCGTCTCCTGTTGATCTTTCACGATTTCAATAACATCAGGTAGATAATACTCACCTTGAACATTATCATTTGTCACTTGTTTCAAAGCTTCGAATAACGTTCTATTGTCAAAACAATACGTACCAGTGTTGATTTCTTGGACAGCTTGCTCGTGAATGGATGCATCTTTATGCTCAACAATTTTAGATACAGTGCCATCTTCATTTCGAATGACTCTTCCGTAACCGAAAGGATCTTCAGCATGAGCTGTCAAAAGAGTTACTTTAGCGTTTTCCTTCTCGTGGTGTCTCAATAAAGCATCCATCGTCTCTGAAGAAATGAGCGGGGTGTCTCCACAAACGACTAGTGTCGTACCATCAAGATCTCCTAAAAGCCCTTCTGTTTGCATAACTGCGTGTCCGGTTCCAAGCTGCTCTTCCTGTAAGACGTAATCAACTTCTTCACCAAGTTGGTCCTTAACCTTTTCTGCTCCATGACCAATGACAGTTACAATTTGATCGACTTCTACTTTGTTGATTTGATCGACGACATGTTGAACCATTGGCTTCCCGCCTACAGGATGCAACACTTTATATAAACGAGATTTCATTCGGGTACCTTTTCCAGCTGCTAAGACAACTGCATAACGTTTCGACATATATATCCTCCAATACTCGTTGACCTTTATCCAATATGAATATATCTTATAATCCCGTATGATTCAAGGAAAGGCGCCATATATAGCTATTTTGTCGCTAGATTGAAACATTCTATGCAAGATGTGACAATTGACCCGCTTATTTTCGTTACATTTTCCTTAATGTCTTCAGGGGAGTTATAAATTTGGGCTGTTTTCCTAAACATTGTTGTTATAGATTGTTGAAATACTCTTCGCTTTCCACGGGCGACCATCAAGCCTCCTCGAGCACACTGGTACAGGATGTACTGGCGAAGATCATAATTTCGCTCTGCGGGGTCTCGATTTGGCCGCTGTTCCCGTAGGAGTCTCGTGTATTTCAACAACTCGTTTTGTGAACTTATCCTCAAGAGCAACAATCTTTTAAAATTAATCTATAATTTTAAAACACAATAAAAAGAACCTAATCATTTGATCAGGTTCTTAGTTGCGTAGATTATTAGGATGCACCCGCTTCTTCTAGGGCTGTCTCCAATTCCCCTACACGATGGTATTCGGTCAATACAGCTGTCTGAATCTTCTCACGAGTGTTTGAAGTTATTGGATGTGCGATGTCGCGGAATTCACCATCTGGCGTCCGTTTGCTTGGCATCGCTACAAACATACCATTGTTACCGTCAATCACACGAATGTCATGAACGACGAATTCATGATCGATGGTGATTGAAGCGATTGCCTTCATACGTCCATCTGTGTTCACTCTTCGAAGTCTTACGTCAGTTACTTCCATCTTGTAAAACACACCACCTTTTTTATAAATACCAGCGTACTACGTAGTTTCTACATACTAGTAACTTTTTCCTGCTCGGAAAATAAAAAATTATTTAAAAATTTAATCATTTTAACAATTCTATAAAAAGGGCTACAAAAAAGGGGGCTATTTGCTCTATATTAGATCCTTAAAAAAGCCAACCACAGAGTATCTTCTGTGGTTGGCTTTTGGCGTCTTTAACATTTATGGTTGTACGAGTGCAATCACTTCAATTTCAATCCGCACATCTTTAGGTAATTTTGATACTTCTACACAAGATCGTGCAGGTTTATGGCTCTCAAACTGGTTACTGTATATTTCATTAACAGCAGGAAAGTCGTCCATATCTTTTAAGAAAACCGTTGTCTTAACAACTGAATTCAATGAAGCATTCGCCTCAGCCAATACAGCCTTAAGATTGGCAAAGACTTGGTTCGTCTGCGTTTCAATGTCTTCACCGGCAAGTGTACCTTCTGGTGTAAGGGCAATTTGTCCGCTACTATAAAACATGTTGTTTACAACAACACCTTGAGAATAAGGACCTATCGCTTCAGGTGCGTTAGTTGTATGAATTTTCTT
The DNA here is from genome assembly GCF_021608225.1 of Pseudalkalibacillus berkeleyi. Lineage (NCBI taxonomy): Bacteria > Bacillati > Bacillota > Bacilli > Caryophanales > Fictibacillaceae > Pseudalkalibacillus > Pseudalkalibacillus berkeleyi. The sequence goes on along the minus strand of NZ_JAKIJS010000006.1, from coordinate 19,726 downwards.
CATATCTGTTCACTCCCCATTCGATATTCGATCTAAATAATTTCCAGCTTCTACTTGAATTTTCTTATCTTTCGTATCTACAGCTGTCAATCGAGTCACTGAAATATAATCATCAACAAGTCTTTCTTGGACATCCTCAGACTCTACAAGAACTCCGATACCGGCTAAATTCGCTTCAAACTCTTGTAACAAATCCGTCATTCCTTTAATCGTTCCACCAGCCTTCATGAAATCATCTAGAATGAGAACATTAGAGCCAGATGCAAGACTCCTTTTTGCTAGGGCCATCGTTTGAATCCTTTTGGTGGACCCAGACACGTAATTAATACTCATTGTAGACCCTTCCGTCACACGACTATTACTACGAACAATGACAACTGGCACATTTAAATATGAAGCAACTGCATATGCTAATGGAATTCCTTTCGTCGCTACCGTCATGACAACGTCTATCGTTCGATCCGCGAACATAGAGGCAAACATACGACCAACCTTGTTGATGACTTTAGGATTCCCAATGATATCTGTCATATAAAGATAACCGCCTGGCAACACCCGTTCAGAAGAGCTTAATAAATGCTTTAACTCCTCGATGACCTCACTTGCTTCTTGTTCGGATACGCGTGGGATGTAACGTACGCCCCCAGCGGCACCAGGAACCGTCACAAGCCAACCGACACCTTGTCCCTCGAAATTTTCCTTTATGATTAACAAGTCTTCACTGATTGAAGACTTTGCAGAACCATACCGTTCACTGAAAAATGAAAGAGAAATGAGTTCATGTGGATGTTGGAGGAGATATCTAGTTAAATCCACGAGCCTACTGCTTCGCTTTAATTTCATGAGTTTTTCCTCCAGAACCGAATATTTTAAGGTTAATATATCACTTTTGTACGGGTTTATTCAACCTTCTATTCCGATTCTCCTAACATCCGGACCATATAAACTTCATTACAAAACCCTCGCAAGCCATTATAAATTCTTTGCGCACGTGTATCGTGAACCGTCAATCCGAAAACAGTTGGCCCGCTTCCACTCATTAGAACACCCTCAGCACCTAACCTCGTCATCTGCTTTTTAATATGAAGAACTTCAGGGTGATCTTTAAGTGTCACCGATTCTAAAACATTACCTAAAGTAGAACATATACGGTCATAGTCTTTGTCCTCAATAGCTTCTAGCATAGAATGGGTATCTGGATGCTCTACCTCTTTTATTTTCAATTTCCGGTATACATCTGCTGTCGAAACACCGATGGAAGGTTTAGCAAGAATCACCCAGCAAGGAGGCGGAGCTTGAATCGATTCGATCCTTTCTCCCCTACCTGTAGCTAACGCAGTACCTCCATAAACACAAAAGGATACATCTGAGCCAATTTTAGCGCCTAAGTCGGCTAGCTCATCAAGAGAAAGGCCTAGGTCCCATAATTGATTTAATCCTTTTAATGTCGCAGCTGCATCACTGCTTCCCCCTGCAAGACCAGCAGATACGGGTATTTGTTTATCAATAACAATATGAACCCCATTTGTCAGGTTAAATTCTTTTTTCAACAATTCCGCCGCTTGAAATGCAAGATTTCTGTTGTCAGAAGGGACATAACCTCCTGATGATTCAAGACTAATTTTATCCTCTTCTAACTCCGTCAATTCAACTCGATCAGCAAGATCAATTGTCGTCATCACCATTTTGACTTCGTGATACCCATCATCCCGCTTATGTAATACATCCAACGACAAGTTAATCTTCGCTGGTGCTTTAACAGATAGTTTCAATTTTTCCACCTACTTATTTCGTCCATTTACCGCAGATAAGTTTACCATAAATTTTTTCATATTTGCGGTCACGGTTCAATATATATGTTAAAACTTTCATGAAATCAAAAAAGGATGACCAAACTCGGTTTAATCAACACGGGCCTAACATTTCCTGCAACACTGTGTTGAGGGGGCTGTTTGGCAGCTGGAGGATTGTAAGCCAGTTGGGTCGATCCTTATATATCGCAGTAGCTATTCAGACATTTGTTGTTGTGCTTTTTCAATCGCACGTTTAACCATGTTACCGGCATCCCGAGAGCGTATTCCTCCCCAGCCTTCTTTCTGAACGGTATCATAGAAGCCTAATTCCTTAGCAATTTCTTCTTTAAAACGGTCGGACATGATGCCTTTACGTTTAGCCATAATTGCAAAAGCCCCTTTCAAATACTTAATGACTACTACTTATCTTTAGTATGGGTTGTTGAAAGGGAATTATGATTTCCTTATGTATCCTATATAACAAAAAATTGATGCATTAAACTCTTTCGAAATCCACTCACTTTCCGCGATTTCGAAAAGTGCAATCGCCTTGTTCAGGTGCGACAAGCCAACAATATACGCATTTTGTGTTTTTGGTGGAATCGAAGTGACCTCGAGCACGTAGGCGATGGAGCTAAACATCAAGATCATATGCGCAATTTTCGCCTTTAAAAAAGTAAAAAAGCAGTTAGACACTTATGCCCTACTGCCCACTTACCATCATTCCGCTCGTAGTATCTTCAGCAAATGTAATTTCAACCGTTTCAGTCAACACATCCGCATAGCTATATGATACACGCTCAAATGCATTTGTATCTTGATCCAGCTTTACAATAAAGACTGCTGGATACGTTTCTTCTAAGGTGCCGCTTCTTTCAATGGTTTTACGTCGTCCTCCGTTAGCTTTCAAAGTAAGCCGCTTACCAACTTGCCCTTCTAACACACGCTTTATATCAGGAATTGTTTTACCCATTCTACTACACCTCACTTAGACAAATTATAACATCATTTGATGCATTTTGTCAAAATAAATCTAAAATTATAGCAATGCTCCTCTGCACTTGTCAACGGTGTTGACTCTTTTTTTTAATATAAAATTATTTTGCCTAAAAATTGGGGGATTATGTAGACTTGTACAAAAAAGATTAAACAGGAATCGACAAAATTCGAATCAGGCTGGCTCAAAGCAAAGTTCACGCGAGACAGCCCGGTCTATTATACGTTCGTATTTGCGTTAGTGGATTGATTCGTGCTATTGTTTTCAGAATCTTTAAGCGGCATTCCCGTTCGTAGAAAACCTGTTGTTTCAACCCCACCTAATCCGTCATCACCCGTAATCGTATTTCTTAGAACCTCCCATACATTGATCCGGTCATAAAAAGAGGAGAAACTTACTTTAGATACGATATAGACTGGGTCGAGCGCATGAATATTGACTCTCGAGGGGGAACTCGCAAAGTTCGCACCTGCTCTAATTAATGATTCAAAATGAGATTGACATGCTCCAGCAAAAATCATCAATTGATCAAGGTTTGGATTCTTCTTTCTTGCATCTTTTACAGTCCGAACAAAGTATTTAGAGTGCCGATAGGCTTGAAGGTCCGTTTTCTCTCCTTTGGAGCGAATATACGCATCATGACCAGTTATGACCAATATATCAGGAGCTACCTCTTCAAGTAACGCCGGAACCTTCTCAGGCATTTCAGTCTCTTTCATATGGATTCCGAATACGGGTACATTTAATTTCTTATATAATTCCAAGCACTTGTTCAAATAATACGGATCCCCATCAACATGTAATACCTTTCCAGGCAATCTGAAGTAAGATTGATCCTTGTCATAACCTCCAGTTGCGGAGTACTCCATCTTATGCCTAAGCAATTGATAATCCTGACGAAATAAACGATAGGAAGACTTCTCTTTCTCTTTAATCTTCTTTCTTCTCTCCTGTTGCTCATCTCCACTCATGACAACTAGATCATCTATAGGGGCATCAGCAATAAGTCTCATATCTTCTCCAGCAAGCTCTGCTATTTGATCTTCCGATATATTCGTGATGCGAAATAATAAATCGCATTGGTATGAGCTTCTTCCAACGATATCTCCGACTTGGATAGACATATCCTCATTTCCCCCTCGACGAGAGTGATCCGTATAATTCTTTTCTTCTATTCATTCTTAGCCTAATACACAACCACCCAATTCATTCTCTACTCTTTATACCTATGTACCAACATTGAAAATAATGATAAGAATACAAAAACCCTTATCTACGTGAGAGGTTAACTTCTCAAGTGATAAGGGTTTGTTTCGTTAAACATATTACTTTCGTTTCAAAGCAAGTAAAGCATTTGACAGATGTGCAAATTCTTCAATAGAGAGTGCTTCTCCACGACGCTTTCCATCTATACCAACACTTTGTAATGCCTCTTCTATTTCTGGCTTCTGTTCTTTAGTGAACAAATTGTTTTGTAGATTATTCAATAATGTCTTTCGCCTTTGTCCAAAGCTAGCCCTAACAAGTTCAAAGAAAAATGCTTCATCGTCTACATCCACTGGTGGCTTTTCTCTTAAAGTTAATGAAATTACTGAAGAGTCAACGTTAGGTTGAGGTACAAATACGGTTTTCGGGACTTTTACTTCCGATTTCGTTACTGCATAATATTGAACAGCAATCGATAAGGATCCGTAGCTTTTCGTACCTGGCTCTGCAGCTAAACGGTCGGCAACCTCTTTTTGAATCATGACAACAATACCACGTATTGGCAATCGTTCGGTTAACAATTTTAAAATAATGGGTGTCGTTACATAATAGGGTAAGTTCGCGACTACCATTAAATCCTCTACATCTTTAAATTCATGTTCAATGACTTCATGTAGGTTCGCTTCAAGCACATCTTGATGGATAACCTTTACGTGAGGATAGTCTAACAACGTATCTTTTAAAATGGGTATTAACCTTTGATCTATTTCAAATGCAGTGACCTTCTTTGCACTTTTGGCAAGCTGCTCTGTTAACGAACCTATGCCAGGGCCAATCTCTATGACACCTGTTTCAGATGTGACACCTGCCGTGCTGACGATTTTATCTAATATATTACGATCAATTAAGAAGTTTTGACCCAAACTCTTCTTGAAAGTGAATTTATGTTTATCGATAATTGACCTTGTATATTGAGGGGTTGAGATATCTTTTCTCATGACTCCTCCTCCTTTAATACTCGTTGAAGCGCACTTCGAAATTCATCTCGACTAATTCGAAACATCTTCAACCTTTTATGTAGCTGTTTCCCATTACTATAACCTAATTTCAAATATAATCCGAGTTTTTCACGACGTGCTTTAGCATCACTTCCACCGACTAAACCTGCATTGACAAGATCTTGCCAGCTGATTAGTTCAGTTTCTTCGTCGGTTGCGTCTTTCCGTGCACTTTGGAGGGCATTCTGAATAGACTCATCGGATGCGTGTTCAATACCTAGCCCTTTGTTGTTCAAAGCAATCGCTTCTAACTTTGGAAGGAATGCATGCTTACAACCAGGGACACTTTCCCGAATAATCCGACGGATCCGCTCACCAGGATAATCTGGATCTGTAAAGACAATTACCCCTCGTCGTTCTTGAGCAAGTCGAATACGTTCAATTGTTGAAGCGCTAATCTCAGATCCGTTTGTTTCAATTGTGTCTGCATCCAACGCTCTTTTTACAGCAATTGTATCGCTTTTACCTTCAACAACGATTATTTCTTTTATTTTCATGAAAAACCTCCGGAAATTTTGAAACCTTTTTGTAAAAAAACCGTCTAAATTAGTAGTACCACCATTAAAACAGTATACCCTATCCTATTCTTTAAGATAAAGCGTTGTTTTAATAGGGTTTATTAAATTTTATTGTTGCTTCTTACAAAAATAAAAGTACAGGGTTTTACCCCTGCACTCACATTTAGTATAAAAATATCAGATAACATCTAATGGAAATCAATTAATAATCTTAATTCGAACAGTCTTTCTACCCCAACTCCTAGCAGCTGATTTACTGCTGAAAAATACATCAATCTTATTACCGTTAATAGCGCCACCTGTATCTAAGGCTGTCGCATAACCGTAACCTTCAACCCAAACCTTACTTCCTAATGGGATGACACTTGGATCGACCGCAATGACTTTTGCGTTAGGGTTTGCCTTTAAGTTATATCCTGTAGTCGTAACGCCTGAACATCCAGTGCAAAATGCAGTATAAGCGGTACTTGATACATAAAATTCTCTTCCTGCAGGCTCAGATGATTTCTTACGTGATACAGTTTTTGTATTTACTCTTGTTCCGACAGCTACAATCTTATCCTTACTATCTGAAACTTTTTCAGTCTTAACAAGTTCTCTAGAGACTTCCTTACCGTTCTCCATCACAACTTCATAATGCTTTTTCACTTTACCTTCTTGGCCATTAGAAACGACTTTTTCTTTGCCTTTATCGAGGCTGCTGTCTTTTCGTTTAACGACAGCATAGTCGACTTTCTCTTCCACTACATCGGTGACCTTTTCTACGCGAATGACTTTGACCTGTGAGCCCTTCTTAACAAGAGCGTCTTTACCAGGTTCTACGCGATCCATTTCAGACAACTGGATCTTATTTTGTTTTAAAAGGTCAGCGACCGTAATCGAAGTAGCCCAAACTTTCTTTTCCTTCCCTCCATCGTTCAATTGAACTTGGAAGGCTTTATCAAGCTTAACCTCTAATCCATCACTAATATCTGTTTCAAGCTTAGGTGTTACTTGATCATGTTTACCGACTTCAATTTGCTCTTGGTCCAATAACTCGTTAACCGTACTAGCTGTAGTCCATACTTTCTTTTCTTCTTTTCCAATTTTAACAGTTACTTGATGCGCTTGCGTCCAAGTGACCTTCATTTGATTCTTCACTTTTGTATCTAAGCCAGGATCCACTTTGTCATGCGACCCTATATCAATGCCATTTTCTTTAAAGATCCCCTTAACGGTTTCGGCATGAGTTTCCACCTGCTTCTCCTTACCATTAATCGAAAGCGTCACCGAATTCTTGGTCATTTCATATGCCCCAACACTTACAGCTGCTCCAAATACGATAAGGCCTGCAATGGATACCAGAAGCCACTTTCCTGAGAACATTCTGGTCATGACAGTTTTTAGGTGAGTCATGTTCCGACCCCTCCTTTTGCTTTTTTCAGTTTCTTAACACCTGTTGCCCGAATCGAGCAAGGTCTCCTTTCACATTTGGTCCCCATTATGCAAGGAGATTTTCCAAAAAGAAAGGAAATTCGCTCGACATTTTCTCTGTACTTTTTATTCGAAATTTGTAGAATCTCGCTTTGTTTTGTTTCTATCTTCTTTCTTCGACAGTAGTCTTCAGCGATTGATGCCGAATAACCGAAATGCGTTGTCGGAAGTTTTTTGTGCGAGTTCTTCTATTGAAATACCTTTTAGGTCTGCTATTTGTTCAGCAATATATTTTACATAAGATGATTCATTCCGTTTCCCTCTAAGCGGATGAGGGCTCAAAAACGGACAATCAGTTTCTATTAATAGTCGATCCATTGGAATTTCAGTCGCAACCTCTTTTGGACGTTTCGCATTCTTAAATGTAACGGGTCCCCCAAAGGATATGTAGAAATTCATGTCCATACATCTCTTTGCAATTTCTAAGCTACCGCTGTAGCAATGCATAATCCCGCCAACTTCACTTGCATCTTCTTCTTCCAAAATGGTAACGACATCTTCCGTTGCATCACGATTGTGAATAACGATAGGAAGTTTAACTTTCTTAGCAAGACGAATTTGCTTTCTGAATACTTCCTTTTGAACATCATGTGGGGATTTGTCCCAATGATAATCTAGTCCCATTTCACCAAGTGCAACGACTTTTGGATGAGATGAAAGCTCCTCAAGCCAACCTAAATCTTCTTCAGTCATGTCAATTGCATCTACTGGATGCCACCCTACAGCTGCATATATAAATTCATATGTTTCAGCTAACTCTAGCGCACCTTTGATTGTTTTACGGTCGAAACCTACAACAACAATGTGTGAAACGCCTTCATCTAGCGCTCGTTGAATGACAATTTCTCGATCCTCATCAAACTGATCCGCATTCAAATGCGCGTGTGTATCAAATAACATAGTTACAAACACCTACTAAAACTTTTGTTTTCTGATTCAGATTTCCTACTCTCTGAAGCACTTTCCTAGTTTATCACATTTATTAAAGGAATTGCTAAGTCAGTACCTTGTCAATCAGGTTACAAATTGATTACAGACGAGAAAACCGTTGGTATGACTGGTCTGAAGACATTATCACAGGAGGGTAAGACAACGAGAAAAAGGTGTATTTTTACATTTTTATAGTTTTTTTACTCTTTAAGCGCCCGGTATTATATATTTAACAAGACAGAATAACCCATCTCATTTTCGGATATAAACTTTATTTATTATCCATAAAAAAAGGTCGACCCACTTACGTGGTATCGACCTTTGTGATGTAAATGTTTATTTTACGATAGATCCGTTAGGTAATGTTTGATCGATTGTAGCTAATTTAAGCTCACCGTCTTTGCTTCCAGCAAGGATCATGCCTTCTGAACGCTCACCTCGAAGTTTGACTGGTTTCAAGTTTGTAACACAGATCACCTTTAATCCGACTAAGTCATCCGGTTGGTAATGCTGCGCAATTCCAGAAACAACCTGTCTTTTCTCATCGCCAAGATCTAATTGAAGCTTTAAGAGCTTATCAGCCTTTTTCACTTTATCTGCTTCAATAATTTCTGCTACCTTCAATTCTACTTTAGAAAAATCATCAAATGTAATTTCGTTTGTTGTCTCTTCTGCTTGATCTTTTGTCGTTTCAGAGGACGTTTCCTCTTCAGTCGGTGCTGAACCTCTCATAGAAGATTTAATATACGTAATTTCATCTTCATTTTCTAATCTTGGGAATATCGGTTGTCCTTTTTTCACTCTTGTTCCACCCGGAATTTGTCCGAATACTTTCAGACTTGACCAGCTTGTCAGTTCCTCATTCTTCTCTATTCCTAGTTGCTCCCATATTTTCGTCGGAGCTTTGGTCATAAATGGCTGAACCATTACTGAAATATACCTTAATGATTCCGCTAAGTGAGACATTACAGATGCTAACTGCTCTCGTTGATCATCGTTCTTAGCAAGGATCCATGGCTGCGTTTCGTCAATATACTTATTTGTTCTACTGACAAGTTGCCAAATAGATGATAATGCTACTGAGAATTCCATATGATCCATTGCATTTTCTACTTTAGTTAATGTAGCGCTCACTAGATCCTCAAGTGAATCATCATATGATGTAATCATCCCTTGATGAGCAGGTATTTCACCATCGAAGTATTTGTTAATCATGGCTACTGTTCGATTCAGTAAATTACCTAAATCATTAGCAAGATCATGATTGACACGATCTACAAAGCTTTCAGGGGTAAATACACCGTCAGAACCAAACGGAACTTCACGCAGTAGGTAGTAACGAAGTGCATCAAGTCCATAACGATCAATTAGAGTGACGGGATCGACAACATTCCCCTTTGATTTGGACATTTTTCCATCCTTCATTAGCAACCAACCATGCGCAAAGACTTGCTTTGGTAAAGGCAGATCTAGCGCCATAAGTATGATTGGCCAATAAATCGTGTGGAAACGTGTAATCTCTTTTCCAACAAGATGCACATCAGCCGGCCAATACTTTTTGTATTTTTGATCATCAGATGATCCATAGCCGAGTGCCGTAATATAATTTGAAAGTGCATCAATCCACACATATATAACATGCTTCGGATTTGCTGGCACTTTTACACCCCAGTCAAAGGATGTTCTAGACACAGCTAAGTCTGCTAGTCCAGGTTTGATAAAATTATTTACCATTTCATTCTTTCTCATTTCAGGTAGGATGAAATGTGGGTTTTCTTCATAGAACTGTAGTAATCGATCTGAGTATTTACTCATCTTAAAGAAATAAGATTCTTCCTTTACCTTTTGAACAGGACGACCACAGTCAGGACACTTCCCATCTTCGAGCTGTAAATCAGTAAAGAAAGATTCACAAGGGGTACAGTACCATCCTTCATATTCATCTAAATAAATATCACCTTGGTCCATCAACCGTTGGAAAATCTTTTCGACAACATCTTTATGTCGATCCTCTGTCGTTCGAATAAAGTCATCATAAGAAATATCAAGCTTCTTCCATAGATCTTGTATGCTTTCGACAATACCATCTACGTATTTAATCGGGCTGACGCCATTCTCTTCTGCTTTATCTTGAATCTTCTTACCATGCTCATCTGTACCAGTTAAGTACATAACATCATAACCACGAAGCCTTTTATACCTTGCCATAGCATCTCCTGCTACGGTCGTGTATGCATGTCCGATATGAAGCTTTCCACTCGGATAATAGATTGGAGTTGAAATATAGAATGTTTTATTTTCCCCAGACATCTTGCTACCTCCTCGAATTTCCAAAAATTGTTTCACACCATTTAATTAGGGGTATTTTAAATGAAAAATCTAGTTAACGAAAGTATTTTTCCCGTTTCATTCTACCATTAATTGAATACTTTTTCTTTCACTAGACATAAAATGACACAGCGCTACGAAAAACAATATATGTAAATACCTACAGGATTACTGTACTTAAACAAAAATATACCCGATTTAAGAGAAATCTCTCAATAGCTAAATCACCCATTCGACATATCTTTTGTCGAAATATGTCGAAACTATGTCGTTGATTAATACTTTTAGATTATAAATACCGGCTGTATATTTAGTATATTTTTCCTGTTTGTTATTTCTAACTTTGGAAATGTCTTTCAATTCTATGTTTGCGGATTGCGTCAACTCAAGGGAAAGCTCTTGTTTACAAAAAATGCAAATACTTTCTTAAAAGAAAATGATTGACGCGTTTGGGAATCGCTGGTATTATGAGAGCATAATAGTTTTTGTCGAATAATGGCGATAAACATAGAATGAATTCAAAAAGATACGATAAAAGAGAGGAGATTTTACAGTATGAAATCTACAGGAATTGTACGTAAAGTTGATGAATTAGGACGAGTAGTTATTCCAATTGAGCTCCGCCGTACTCTTGGTATTGCAGAAAAAGATGCTCTAGAAATCTATGTTGACGATGATCGCATCGTACTTAAGAAATACAAGCCTAATATGACTTGCCAAGTAACAGGAGAGGTGTCTGATGACAATCTTTCTATCGGAGACGGCAAGATCATTCTTAGCCGCGAAGGTGCAGAATCAATCCTTAAAGAATTGAACGACTACGTTTCTAAGACAAAGTAAATAAAACGATAAAAGAGATGCTGACATTCGATTGTCAGCATCTCTTTTCATTTATTTCACATGATAGGTTTGATAGACTTCTCGCTTCGGCAGATTACGATCGAGAGCAACTTGCTTAATGGCTGCTTTATTCGACATCTCTTTTTCCTCTATATAATGCTCGATATGCTCTACAACTGAAAGTGATGCCCACCATAAATCTTCAGATTGATCGATTTCACCAGAGCCTTCAATAATTAAGCAAAACTCTCCTCTAATTTGTTCATCTTCACTCCATTGCTGCAAATCTTCCAATTTGCCTCGGATAATCTCCTCATATTTCTTCGTCAACTCTCTGTTTAACGAAGCCATCCGTTCATTTCCAAGTCCAGAAGACAAATCTTTCAGCGTTTCTTTTAATCGGTGAGGTGATTCATACAATATGATTGTATCTCTAATTTTCGCTAATAACTCAATTTCTGACCTTCTCGATTTCTTATCTCTAGGAAGGAATCCATAAAAATAAAAATGGTCCGTTGACAATCCTGATGCCACAAGTGCGGGAAGAGCTGCATTCGCTCCAGGAAGCGGAATAACTGGTATTTGTTCTTCAACACATTGTTTAACAAGCTCATATCCAGGGTCAGAAATCCCTGGCATTCCTGCATCACTCACGATTGCGATCGTTTGTCCATTCTTAAGTTTTTCGATTAATTTATCTCCGCTTTTCATTTTATTATGTTCATGATAGCTCACAAGATGTGTTGTGATTTCAAAGTGATTGCATAATTTCTTCGTTTGTCTCGTATCTTCGCATGCAATCAAGTCCGCTTCTTTCAAATATTGAATCGCTCTAAAGGTCATATCTTCGAGGTTACCGATAGGGGTTGGAATGATGTATAACTTACCATCACTGACAGCTTGATAGCTTGATTGGTTCCACATGGTCCATAGACTCCTTTGTATCAATGAGACGTTCCTTTTCTACTCTTTTCAATTGTTTAATTTGGTATTCCGCTTTCAAAGCATCCGATTTTGAAATGTGTTCTTCGATATATACAAGCCTAACAGGCGTTCTACCTCGAGTATATTTCGCACCTTTACCTTGTTGATGTGTCTGTAAACGCTTTTCAATATCATTTGTATACCCTGTATAGAGGCTTCCATCACAACATTCCAGTATATACACACAATGGGTTTTATCGTCCATACGCACGCAAAACCTCCTCCGTATACGTATTCGATTCATTGTATACGACGATTGGCGGGAGAAGTTTTAAGTCTGGCTTCCCATTTTTGGTCCCTTCAACGAGGATCATATTTGCCTCTTTGTTTTGTTTTGGATATACAAATTGAAGGCGCTTCGGTTCTAGTTGATATTTTCGCATAAGTGAAAGCAGATCCATCAACCGCTCAGGTCTATGAACAAACGCTGCTTTTCCCCCATTGCGGAGACTTTTAGCTGATATCCGCACAACATCATCCAATGAGCAATAAATTTCATGGCGTGCAATTGCATAATGCTCATTTTTATTATGATCTTTTGGATTTGTCGAATCAAAATAAGGCGGATTACATGTGACAACATCATATTCTGGTTTAGCCTCTTCTTCAAAGTCTAAAATGTTTTGATGCTCAATCTGTATTTGTTGTTGAAGGTTATTTAATCGCACACTGCGCTCTGCCATACTAAAAAGTCGTTCTTGTATTTCAATTCCTGAGATCGATCCATTCGTTCTTTTAGATAAGATTAATGGAATAGCTCCTGTACCCGTACATAAATCTAATAAATGACCTTTTCGAATAGGTACATATACAAAATTCGCAAGTAGGACGGCATCGAGTGAAAATGTAAATACAGAAGGACTCTGAATGATTTCTAACTCCCCTTGGATGATATAATCGATCCGTTCACCTTCAAAAAGTTCTACTGTCATAGTTGTTATACCCTTTCACATGAAATTCTATAAAGTAAGCTTGGCAAAAAGCCTAAGCACCCTGACTCGTACAGGATGTTCTGACTTCGACCACAAGACGTGGTGGTATTCACTGAAAGCCTGATGAGAAGGCTAATCGTCTACCACAACCCTCGGATGGTTACAAAAAAACCTTATCAAACTGTACATTTGATAAGGTCTAGGAATAAGAGAACATCTCCTTAGAAAGTGATGAACACTTACTTTTTGTTAAGAAACGAAAGGCAGAATAAACAATCGCCTTCTGTCCGTATGCTCCCATAATGAAGGTTGCAAATATGGAAGCCTTCTTGATACAACCGGGCGAGAGTGTCGAATCCTTCACCAATATCTGGTGCATTCTTGTTCCCATCCGATTCATTTAATGAAGACTTACCCTTGGCAGGCTGTTTTTCTCTTTCTAGGCGGCTTCTTAAATTTCGATTCTCCACCTCTAAATGGTGATTCTCTTCTAGAAGAGCAGCCAATTGGCTTTTTAAATCGCCTAATTGCTTATACAAACTTCCAATCTGCTCTTCCATTTCACTAACTCTTGAGAAGATCTCTTTCTTTTCCACGGCTTCACCCCGTTACTCTGTCACTTGTGAAACGGAGCCTTCCTTAATAAGCTCATCAAGGGTGTATTCAATCACACGTTCGCGTTCGTATAAATTTACTTGTACTAAACGCTCGAGAATGTTTAGACCAACGACTTTCCCGTTTCCATGTGCGGTGTGAATTTCTTCTCCTATGTCTGGAAGCTCCTTTTTTGCTGTTTCGTAATCATCATTTTCGTATTTCAAACAACACATTAATCGACCACATAACCCAGAAATTTTCGCTGGATTCAATGAAAGGTTTTGATCTTTCGCCATTTTGATTGAGACTGGTTCGAAATCTCCAAGGAATGTTGAACAACATAGTAAACGTCCACACGGTCCAATTCCACCAAGCATTTTCGCTTCATCTCTCACACCGATTTGGCGCAACTCAATCCGAGTACGGAATATGGAAGCTAAATCTTTAACTAACTCTCGGAAATCGACACGACCATCTGCTGTGAAATAGAAAATGACCTTGTTGCGATCAAATGTATATTCTACATCAACCAATTTCATGTCGAGATCATGTTCATCAATCTTCTTCACACATGTGTCAAATGCTTCCTTGGCTGCTTCTTTATTTTCCTGGACTGAGATTTGGTCCTTCGTATTCGCGATTCGTACAACCTTCTTTAATGGAAGCACTACATCGTTTTCATCTACCTGTTTATTAGCAAGGACCGTCTTGCCATATTCAATCCCTCTAGCCGTTTCGACAATGACAAATGTATTAATATCTATATCCAGATCTCCAGGATCAAAATAATATATTTTTCCCGCTTTCTTAAAGCGGACACCAATTACTTCATACACTAGGGTTATCCCTCCTGCAATCTAAGCACTAACTGCTCCATTAATAACTGAAGATTCATATTTGCGTTCAAACGTCGCTTTGCCTCAAGAACCTGCATCATTTGCTGCTGCACTCGACTCTGGGAGCTATGTAGAGCTTGGACGGATAATATATTTTGGCAATCGTTGAAAACAATTGATTGTTCTTCTTCAAGTTGGGTGAGAAATACATCCTTAAACCAGAGCAACAACAAATCTAATCCAATACCAACCTGTTGTTTCTCTTTAAAATGTGGATGCCAATATTCATTAAGAGCGAGAAGAACACGGTGAGGTCTCTCATGAAGCTCTTCTCCTAATTTTAACACGTTCTTTCGAGCTTGTACAAACCACTCATCGTTTAGAAGTTCTTCGGCCTCTTTTTGATCATTTGTTAACGCTACAGCCGTTTGTGCTAATTGTTTTGAATAGCCGGTTTCCTGTAGTGTGTAAGAGAGTTCACTTTGAGACTGTGGGGCAAATGTTAATATTTGACACCTTGAACGAATCGTATCGAGCATTTGATGAGGATTTTCAGTTAAAAGAAAAGCAATCGTCTTCTGACCTGGCTCCTCCAAAAACTTCAACAAGCTATTTGCAGCTTGAGTCGTCATCTTATCAGCATGCTCGATGATATACGCCTTGGATTTAGATTCTAATCCCAAATAGGAAAATTCTTTTTGTAGCTTACGAATTTGTTCAATTTTGATCGACTGCCCATCCGGTGCAACGACATGGACATCTGGGTGATTGCCTGAATCGATCCGCTTACAGTCAGAACAATCATCACATGGTTCACTCGCTTCTCTTGCACGGCAAAAATAGGCCTTCGTCAATTGAATGGCAACCTGCTTTTTTCCCGTTCCCTTATTCCCTTTGAATAAATAAGCATGTGCCAACCGTTCTTTTCTTATACTGTTTGTCAGCAACTTCACAATATAAGGTTGTTTATCCGATAGCGTATTCCAACTCATTTATATCGACTCTTTTCTACGTATACAAATTGACGAGTAATCCTTTAATTTCACCAATTCTTCCTAATATATCAATAGACTTTCCTTCACGGGAAACAAGTTGATCTGTCAGTGCAATCAATTCGTCATCTACCCGTTCAACGAGATGCATGGTCTCAAATTGACCATTCCCGTTCCAGTTATTAGACTTCTTCAAATTCATACCGAATTCCACGGTTTCCTTCATGAACCGTTTCACAAGACGTTTATATTCTCTAAGATCGCTTAATGTTTGGGATTTCAAAAGTCTATTCCCCTGTTGATCGATCTTATTTAATAAAGTGGATAAATGCTCACGTTGTAGTTTCTGTTGTTGTGCTTGAACGACTGATTCAAACTTCCCTGACTTTAGAGGGGTTTTCGTTCCGTCCTGAAGCCGCTGTTCAACAGTGGTCCTCACTTCTGGACCAATCTTCATATTCGTTGCCTCCTAAAATTGCATGAACTGCTCAATTGGCAGTACAAATACTGTAGCGCCACCAACCTCAACTTCTACCGGATAAGGTACATAAGAATCCGCGTTTCCACCCATTGGTGATACTGGGGCTACAAGTTGATCTCTGCTTTGACAGTTTTCTTTAATAATATCAAGAACACGTTGGACATGCTGATCCTCTGTTCCAATCATAAACGTTGTATTACCGGACCTGAGAAAACCGCCTGTACTTGCAAGTTTCGTGGCTCGAAAATTACTTTTCACGAGGGCCTCGGATAACCTATTACTATCTTTATCTTGAACTACCGCTACCACAAGTTTCATAAGCGAGAGCTCCTTTCAAGAATTTATGCGTGATCTCTTTATGATGTTCGGTGTCTTCTATTCTTATTATAACAGGTGCAAATAGCTCAATCTATTTTATATTTGGAAGTTTTCTTCTAATATACAAATAACATCCTGATAAACGGCTTCAATAGACTGTTCTGCATTAACCTTTACAATTCGTTCAGGAAACATGCTAATGACACGACGATAACCTTCTTGTACTTTCTTATGGAAATCAAGCTTCTCAAGGTCCAATCGATTTTTCTCACGATCCGTGTTATCGTCAATTCGACTTAGACCTACCTCTGGTGATAAATCAAAGTATATCGTTAAATCAGGCATACGGTCTTCTGTAGCAAATCGATTGATCGAATATACTTCATCAATACCAAGATCTCTTGCAAAGCCTTGATAGGCTAGACTACTATCAATGAACCGGTCACATAAAACATGTTTTCCATTTTGTAAGGCAGGAAAGACTTTTTCAGCAAGGTGCTGCCTACGAGCTGCAGCATATAGTAACGCTTCTGTCCGTCCGTCCATACTCGTGTTTTGTGGATGAAGGATGACCGAACGAATTTGCTCGGCAATATCAATGCCTCCAGGTTCACGGGTACATATAAAGGATACATCTCGTCGATTAAGCTCCTCCTCAACCCGTTTAATAATCGTTGTTTTCCCCGCACCCTCAGGGCCTTCAAATGTAATAAATAATGGTTTACTCATAAGATATTTCCTCCAAATTTCTACGTTCTATGATTACTGAAATGCCTTCGTTCAGTTGGTTACCTTGGAATCTCGCCTCGTATTCAACGAGAAATTGACAGTAGTCAATGTGTTCTTTCGTGATACGTTCTCCTTTTAAAATGACCGGAATCCCTGGAGGATAAGGAATGATCGTTTCAGCACTGATGTAATCCTTCGCATCCGATAATTTCATCTTAACTGTTTTTTGTTCATTTATTTCTTCTTCATTCAGCTCAAGCTGAGTAACACTAGGGAAGTTCATACCGTTTAGTTTAACCAGATCGTTCTCCCTAACTTTAAATGATTTTAATAAACTTTTCATTCGACTTACGATTTCATCAGTACTCTGCATAGGTCTCAAGGGGAGTATGAACAAAACATTATATGGATCAGCAAGTTCGGTATAAATCCCGACACTTTCAAACAGCTTTTGTAACGCATAACCTGATAGGTCTGTCCTCGATTGAATCGTAAGCTTTAAGGGATCAAGCCATTCATAACGACCTTGATTGCGGATCACTTTTATTTGAGGTATTGCTGATAACTGCTCTATGAACGCTTGTATGCTCTTTGTAATTTCAGGAATATCAGAAGGCTCTATGGCTTCAAGATAAGCTCGTGCGAAATCAAGTGACGCCATCAAAACATATGACGGGCTGCTGGATTGTAAAAGCTGTAGTTTCTCTTCTAACGTGCTTCTGTTAATCATCGAAGACTTCATATGCATATAAGAAGCCATCGTCATTGCAGGTAACGTCTTATGAGCAGATTGGACAACAACATCAGCTCCCATCGATAAAGAGGAAGGCGGAAAGGGTGACCCAATCCCAAAGTGTGCCCCATGAGCTTCATCTACGAGTACAGGGCATTTCTTTGTATGAATATAATCAATGATTTCGGTCAAATCTTGGGTCATGCCATAATAATTTGGGTTCGTTAGTAGAACGGCATCAAACGGACCATAAGCTTCAAAAGCAGATTGTATTTGTTCAAGAGAAACCCCAACGGAAACACCTGTCTCTTCATCGATCTCGGGCGTTAAAAAAATAGGATGTGCTTGTGCAAGCTTAATCCCATTCATTAGTGATTTATGAGCATTCCGTTGAACAAGTACCTTGGATCCTTTCTTACAAGTAGCTAAAATCATAGCTAAATTACCAACGGTTGTCCCGTTTATCAAAAAATAGCTGTAATCCGCCTTGTAAACTTCTGCAGCTTTTCTTTGAGCTTCTTTTATAATGCCAGAAGGATCATGTAAATCATCCAATCCTCGTAATTCAGTTACGTCAAGCGAAAGGAGGTTTTGCTTTATAGAATCATCCTTCCATAGCTCACCATACTTATGACCAGGCACATGGAAAGAATAATCCTGCTTTGCATAGTGTTCCTTAAGGCGATCTAGTAAAGGAGTATGTAAGCTTTTCATTATCCATCATTCCGATTCTTCTATTTACGTACTTTCCCCATTTTATCAAAAATTGACCCTTTTGACTTAGAATGTAGGGATTGGATGTATTTTTGATCATTTAGAAAGAATTAAAACACTGATGATTCGAAATTTAGACAAACAAAAAACAGGTGTATGCTCACCTGCTTTAACACGACACTCGATTAATTTTCCTTAGTTTCTCTATAAAATATTGATATTCAGCGTCATCCGTTTCCGTGACAACCATTCTCTGTTCACATTTGGTGCATAAAAAGTGTTGGAAAATATAAATCCCTTTATTGGATTTTTCCTCACAAACCATACACATGTCAATGGATTGTTTTGTAGTTTCCATTTCTCCCACCTCCATCACCATTGTTCCCAGAAACAATTATAAATATACAAACTCATTAAATATTTCGAAAAATAATCTACTAACGTAAATGTATGATAGAACAATAGAAATTGTGTATGTCTCCTTAAAAGTAAACGAAGAAGAATGACCTAACCTGAGAAAATACTCAGTTATGAACTGAAAACCACGACATTTTATAAATCCCTTCCTGGACCTAAAGCTCATTGGGTGCTCCGAATTTCGTTTGTGCTGGTACCAAGCACTCATACGCCCTCTTTGAGTGCTTCGTAGAACGATTTCCCTGCTACCGAACACTCATTGCACCTCTTTGGGTGCTTCGTAGAATGATTTTCTTGCTACCGAGCACTCATTCCACCTCTTTAGGTGCTTCGTAGAACGAATTCACTTCTACCGAGCACTCATTCCACCTCTTTAGGTGCTTCGTAGAACGATTTCCCTCCTACCGAGCACTCATTCCACCTCTTTAGGTGCTTCGTAGAACGATTTCCCTCCTACCGAGCACTCATTACGCAACCTATTTCATATATAGATGATTTTTGGTACAAAAATCTACCTTTATAAGAACGTTTCATTCTACTTCGCCCTTACTTGTGGAACTATTGCTCTTACTTGTGGAACTTGCGCTCTCACTCGTGGAACTTTCGGGATGGCTTGTGAAACTTTTGCGCCCACTTGGGGGATTTGGTAACTTCTTACTACATGGATCTTTCAAAACCTCAATTACTTTGTAGACTCGACTCCTTGCGGACTTCTTTAAACATACAAAAAAGAGCAGTCTCTCGACTACTTCTTTGAATTTGCCCGGCGACGTTCTACTCTCACAGGGGGAAGCCCCCAATTACCATTGACGCTGAAGAGCTTAACTTCCGTGTTCGGCATGGGAACGGG
>NZ_JAKIJS010000005.1 GCF_021608225.1 Pseudalkalibacillus berkeleyi | reverse complement strand
GTTTGACTTGCTCATAATTTTAAATCGAAATTGATTCAGGGTTCTTTATAAAAAGACCCGTGTTTCACGCTTGGCTTTTGTTCAGTTTTCAAAGAGCTGTGTGCGCCTCTCCCGAAGCGACTTAACCAATATACCATCTAAACAACAGGATGGTCAACCATAAATCTAAAAAAGTTTTAAAAGGATTTTTAATAGGGTTAGTGAATTAAATTAATGTAGTAAGAAAGTGCTGTGGAGGATGGTGAATACGCTTGTACAGAATGCTCTATTCAATGATGTTTCTTCTCTCATTTTACGGGTTTTTGCAATTAACCAAGTTCACATTCCAAAACCTAGTTCCCTACAGTACGATGGCAGATATCGTACATATTTGTTTGGCAATTGTAATGGGGGTACCTTTCTCGTCACTAATGGCTAGATGGTTGACACCATTCAAAAGGAAAGAAGAATAGCAGCTTGCTATTCTTCTTATCTCATCTATATTAATATCGAATCTATTTTTTATGATGGGTTTTTTCAAATTCCTTAGGGTCAGGATCAAAATACCAAAAATGCAAAATTTATCCTGAAGATTGATTTATTATGAATGTTCAAATATTGTTAATTAGTGTTTCTTATTTCTTAACTTTTCTTTCATATCTTTATCAATTATCTGTTTAACTTCTGCTCGTATATTCTCTTCAAGTTCTTTCATACCTCTCTCACCAGCTGAATATGGAACAGATTTTCCACCTATGACTATCTCAAAGGATTGTTGAGAAATTCGCAACTGATTTACCGTTTTCTTTTCTAAATACAAATTTAGTAGGTCTTTTAGATATTTATCGAAGTTTTGGTATGGTTCATTCTCCAAATGGTCACGAATACGTGCGACATGGTCTGTAATGGAAAGTTGCTTTCTGCCTTGTTCATACATGATTTGGTTGTGAGAAATATTAAGCTCCATCATCCTGTCGACCTCTTCACTAAGGAGATACCCTCTGTCTAATACGTCTTTTTCAATTGATTTCATCTCAACAAGAATATCATTCAACTTCCATGGAAATCCAATGACTTCATCAAGTGTTTGTACTACTGTTTCAACCTCTTCATTTATCTCATCCGTTTCAACATCAGAAGCACCTTTGACATCAATTAGAAGATTTTTCAATTGTTCAAGCACATCTACTGGTTTCTTCATATCTGGAAATAATTGATCTCGTGCGACATTAATGATTCGATTAAAGTTATAGATATTTGAAAAGGCTTCTATAATTCCCTCATTCTCAATTGGGCTTCCATCATAAAGTACAGCCATTCCTTTCACCCTTCCCAAAAGGGAATACGTTACATAATAAAACATTTCACCTTTCCATTTGAACCCATAATTGAATAGATCATAGGATTCGAGGAATCGTTTATGTGTACGGATTTGTTTATTTAATTCCGATGTTAGTTTAATCGACATCATCCTAACTCCTTTTTATCAATTTAAGAATCTGTCAGTCATTGTAATTGTTCTATCCGGCTTGTATAGAGAAAACGCTTACTTATCAGCTATAGATCCGCCTTTACTAAGAATCACTAAACAACTCTGCAGGATTAGGATATTGCTCTTTTCCATATGGTGACTGTAAATATGAAATAGACTAGGACAACGAAGTAAGTTTCATTATATTCTCCTTCTTAACGCCCCTCTCTAATAGCGCTTACTATTTAGCTTCTTGTTCTCTTTTTTCTATTTCCGCTTTTGCTTTATCCTTTGATTCTTCTAGTTCTTGTTTCATTTTTTCATATCGTTCTTGGCTGTATTCGTCCATGACTTTTGAACGCTCCATAATTAAATCCGAAAGATCTGAATAAACGTCTTCCTTTAAGTCTAGCTCATCGTCAATTGCAAATAATAAGTTATCCAAAACTCGATTCTCGTCACTTGTATAATTTTGAAACTTTTGTTTAACCTTACGTAGTCCATTCGATTGCTTTACATACCATGAGTTAAGTGATATTCCTTCCTTGACTAGATCGAAGTCTTTTTTAATGTCTTCTCTAATTTGATTGGTCATTTCAAAGAGCGCATCTTCTAAGCTTTTCTTTGAACGAACATCTCTATATTCTCCGCCACCCGCTTGTGCGGTATGCTTCAATTGGTTTTGCCCCTCCTGATTAACGTCAAACCCAATTACATTTACAGTGACATTTAAATCAGAATCATGGATTTCTTTAGCTGCCTGAACGGGGTCCCCATCACACGTTTCTACACCATCACTTATGACATAGATAATATTCTTTACATTTTGGCTAGCGTTATTGTTAAAATCTTCTTTTGCTAGATTGAGTGAAGAAGCAATTGGCGTCCAACCTGTTGGTTTAAATTCTGAGAGTGCAGAATTAAAGTCCCCCTCATTATATTTGTCCAATGGATAAACAACTTCACTACTATTACAAGAAACTTTTTTATCTTTGTCAGCATTACTACCTTTATGACCATACACTCTTAGTGCCACTTTAGTGGAGGGCTCAAGGTGACCCGTTACTTGTTGAAGCGCAGATTTTGCTAGATCCATTTTAATACCACCAGATACACTACCTGCCATACTGCCACTAGCATCTAATAGGAATACAATATTCTTTGGTTTTTCTTCCTCTTCTTTCTCCCTACCCAATGTATAAGTGTTGTCAAAATCATCATATAATTTCACAGCACGATCATATGGGAGTGCGCCTTTTGCAATGATAAAATCATATAGTTGATCACTCGTGAGATCCTTTGGTAGCTCATTAATTTCTTTTTTGAACTTTTGTTCCATGGCTGTTTCGTCTATGTTTTCGACGCCATCATCTATCAATACCTTGGTGATTTCTCCAGCACCTTGTTCAATAATCCCCTGTGCATCTTTTGGAGCCTCAGGGTAATCAAACGTCTTTTCCTGTTTTTCTTTCGGCTTTTCGCCTTTTTCTGTGTTTTCACCGCTTTGGTCATTCGAACACCCGGCGATGACTAGTATTAATAGAATGATAGACGAGATCAGATAAGTTCTCCTCATAATACTCCTCCTAAAGCTTTATCTTTTTATGTAAAGTTAGAGCTGATTAATGATATAAAGTCCCCAATAAAAAATGGCAGTCCAAAAAAACGCCTGTCCAGCTAGTCTCAGAGTAATTTTCTCTACTTTATTCCGTTTACAAATATGTGCAACGACAAAAAAATAGTATCCAACAATAGATAAACCAAAAAGAACATACATCCAAGGAGTGGAATGCATAAGGACCAACCGATCCCCTTGCACCTCACTGGTCATCAAGAAAATCATTAATATAAACAAAAGAGACACTCCGAATGATGACCACTGAACAATCGTCCAACCTTTACTGCTCACATAAAACACTCCTTGAATGAATTAATTAAAGTCTCCCCTTAAGTACCAAATGAACATTAGTCCGCCAACTGTAATTGCAATCCACAATAGCGTCTGACCAATGACTTTAGCATTGACCGTTCTTCCATTCCGTCTACGTACTTCAGCCAAAGTAACCGTAAAACCCGATACAACTATAAGGCCAATTAACCAATTAAACCACCATTCGCCAAACACCATCCCCCACAGGTTCGGATGTTAAATAAGCAAAAAATCACCCAACATGTAATTTGTATGATTCTCCATGTTTTATCGTTCATTTTATGATTCCCTTTTCAATTCCATAATAGTTTTTTGTGACGATGAATCTGATCCAGATAAAACGCTCTTAGGTTAACTTCCTGTTAAATAACGAAACAATAGGATGACTATAACCATAAACCCTATATAAAAATGGTTTAGAAGAATACAATAACACTAAGTATATAAATACATTTCCACATTCTATCCGTATTCATTGATTAATCCTACTAACTAAAATCTCCTCTCAAGTACCAAACGAACATTAGTCCGCCAACTGTAATTCCGATCCACAATAACGTTTGACCGATGACTTTAGCATCTATTATTCCACCATTACGACTTCGTACTTCCACAAGAGTTATAGTGCAAATGCAGATGCCTATTAACACTAACATCCAATTAAACCACCATGGACGCTCTATCATTCTCCTGATGCCATTTCCAACAGGATCAGTTGCAGCAAAATAAGTAAACAAAATCCCACTAATTGAAATTACATAACATATTATTTGAATCATTCTCCATTTTTTATTACTCATAGAGTACTCCTTGTGTCTATTTATTTTTACTGGCGTTTACTTTTTTATCTGAAGAGTCTGTAAAAATATCACCAATTTGTTTTTTAATATATTCATAGGTGTATTCAGCGCTAGTGTTATTGACAAATTTAGTTACAACTGCATCTGGTATTACAAAAGTCAATCCTACTGCTGATCCCACTAAAAAGTCCGTACCAGTAGCATCACCTTTAAAGGCTTGAATAGCAACATTAGATACTCCTCCTAGTGTTGCACTTCCAAATATCGGCGAAGCCAAGCCTTGGAATGTTTTTGCCGAACTCCAAAAACTTTTTGTTAATCCAAAGCCAAGAGGTGCGGTTATTAAAGCAATTCCTGTATCAACCACCATCTCTCCACCATTAATATCCCCTGTAAAACCTAAGTTAACTAAGTGTGAAAAAGCGGTTATTAAGGACGCTGGACCTCCAACCTTCATCCAAGCTCCACCTAGTCCTTTTGCTACTTGCAATCCTGCTCTTATACCGCTTCCTGTTGCGAATCTGTTGAGGAAGTATCCTAGTCTCATCGTTGCGAGTTGTCGACCTGCAAATACTCTTAACGAACTTAGGCCTGCACTAACAGCACCAATGGCTTGACCGACACCACCAATTATAGCTCCTCCTGCTGTCCACCCCAGCGACCCTAAGAAACTGTATGCTTCAGATCCGCCGTTTAGTAGATAGTAGAGTCCGCCTGCTATTCCTGCTCCAGCAACAGCGACTGCTGCAACGGGTGCGGATATGACACCGGCAATTGCCGTACCTACGACCGCTGCTGAAACCCCTAAGAATGATATCGTTGATTTGACCCAATCAGGAGTGGCTGCCCAAACATCGCCAGCCCATTCAGTAAAGCCTTCCCAGGCATTCTTCGCAAATGCCCAACCATCGGAGAGCATTCCTTTTGCCCAGTTCCACCCCTCAGAAAACTTGTTTTTCATCCAGTCCAAGCCTTCTGAAACCTTATCTTTTATTAAATCAAACGCATCACCAACTGCATCTACTGCTGGTTGGAAGAAATCTTTAGCTTTCCCGAAAAGACCTTTAGCACCGTTTAGCAAGTCTTCCAATTTACCAAGTAAACCGTCTTTATCCCCGTCGTCCTTTTTACCGTCACTTTCGGTACTCGTCAGTCCATTATCCTCATAATCGAAGTTTCCTATGTTTGCACTTACCTCAGAAACCGGTAAGAGAAATGCAAATAGGGCGACCATCACTAGAAGTATAGTCTGCCTTTTTTTCGTAGATTCCATCATTCCCTTTCCTCCCGAGTTCTCTCACAACTCCTAATCGTTTAATGCCACCATCCACCACAACTAATATCAATTTTTTTGGGCCGTTTGATTGTAGCTGAAGCATCCGCTTTAATGCCATCAAACAACGAATCTTCTGCTGTCACATAAGTACCTTTCTTCTCAGATTCTACGATGATCCTAAATTTTTTCTTGTCGAACTTGACCATTACGTTTTTATCAGCGCCATTTTTCTTCGCGTATTCTTCGGCTGCTTTTCGAATCCTATCCATATTGTTTGAAACAGATGAACATGCCACTGTACTAAGTTCATCCTCATCATAAAAGTACTTCAACGCCTCCACAGGGTCGACCTTTACCTCGGGATCTTCTAACCAATCTCGTAGATTGGGAGGCATCGTTGCTTCTTTGTATGATTTGTTTACTTCATCTATGATGCTATCAAGTAAAGAATCTTCTTCTGGAGGAGGATCACCTTCCTCCCCCTCTTCTTCTTCACCTGCAGCTTTTTCGTCGTCAAAAAGATCTCTTAAGCCCTCTAGTTCGGTCTTAATCATGGAAGTATATTCTTCCTCATATACTTCTCTGGCTTCCTTTGCAGCTGCAAGAGCGGCTGCGTCAGCACTCGTTTGACTTACTCTTTTGGAAATATATACGTTAAAGAAATCGAAGAACATAAAACTGATAAAAATGGAGGCAAGAAGCATTCCTACAATTATGAATAACATGCCGCCGCCACGTTCATTTTTTAAGTACTTTTTCATGGTCATCAACTCTCAAATTCTTTTTCAATCGGTATGGTAGCATCCGCATCCAATGTGTAGTTAATTTTTCCGATGAACGGAATGGATACAGTCGGAACCTTAGCTACTACTATCACGGTAACTTCTTCAGCAGATTCATTAGTAGTGACACTTTGTAATTTCAGACCACCTGCTGATCGTTCCGCTACTTCTTTTGCATTTCCTTCTACAGCCGCAGCACGGGCACCATCACGGGCTGCAGATTCAGTAATGACAACCGTGTAAGCAACTAAGGCCATTTGCCAAATAAACAGCATCGCTAATATGACCATTGGAAACACCGCGATAAACTCAATTAACTGAGAACCACGTTCATTTTTGACGATTTTTCTCGGCTTCATTTTCATCATTAGACTACATGTTATTAATTAGTTCTGCTATTTTGGATACGATGGCATCCCCAATCGCTCCGCCGTTACCTTTAACAGCTGTAGCAACTGCAGCCATGACCGCCAACACGACCAATCCTAACGCTACCCACTCAAGCGCTTGAGCTCCTCGTTCATTTTTTACGTATTTATTAAGTGCTGACGTCATCTTCACATACATGTTCATCATAATAAGATTTCTCCTTTAGTTTGTTTTTTTATTTATTGTGAACCCTTCCTATTAGAAGAAGGAGTCTAGACCAAATGCACTCGGATTATATATAACATTCAAAATTAACATACCAATAATAAGGAAGAATACAGCTGGTGCTACAAAGAACGTTGTAACAAGAGTAATTTGCGGGCTTGCTTTTGCAGCCTTCTCTTTAGCCTTAAAGCCACGCATCGCACGTAGATCATCCGCCTGTATTTTAAACGTTTGTGAAACTGGCACACCTAGAGATGAACCTTGAATTAAAGATGTTACGAGCATCTTCAGTTCTTTAGAATAATTACGATTCAGTAGATTTTCATATGCCGTTCGCCTCGGAACACCTAACTCAATCTCTCTACTAAACCGATCAATCTCTTCACTTAGTGGTCCAGATAATTGTTTTGTTACTTGCCTAAGCGCACCATCCAAACTAACACCCGCTTGGAGCGTTACACTTACTGTATCTAGAAAATCCGGCATCGTCGCGCTAATTTGCTCTTGTCGTTCTCGAGCTTTTAACCATAGCCAGATGTTTGGCCCGAAGAAGCCACCCAAAGGCAAAAGAACCATCATCATAAGGCCGAACGGTAAACCTAGAAAGACATAAAGAATAGTGAATAGCAATGCGCTCAGGCCTAAAACAAACCTTAATCCATAAAAGCTTTCTAGCCGTAAGTCCATGGGGTTTCCAGCACTGACAATCAATCTTTCGTCTTTCTCTTTGTCCGAAAAAAACGGATATTTAATCCCAGTTGGTCCCGCATACTCTGCAGCCTTGATAATCGGTTTAGCCATTCTTTCTCTGAATTTCAGTCGTGCTCTCATTTGTGTTTCAGATATTTTCACATGGGACATCAACCGTTGTTTCTTCCCGATGAATAAATAAACGTATACAAATCCAATTAATAATAAGAGTAAAATTATGCTAAACAGCAATACTGTATAAACGCTGAATTGTGAGCTCATCTCTTTACACCCTTATCCTTGTAATCCGTTTAATAAGTATGAAAGCAAATCCAATCATGCAAGCGAATACGGCTAGCAGTATCAATCCGAAAGTCGTAAAAAGGACATTCAAAAACCCTTTAATGAATAGGTTCATCATCACAGCCATCATGAGTGGCATGATCACCAAAATATAAGCAATTGATTTCGATTCTGCAGTAACGGTTTGAATTTCCTTATACACTCGCGCACGTTCTTCAAGTGTTCCTGCCATCAAATCTAGAATTTCTGCTAAATTTCCACCTACACGCCTTTGTATCAGGACTGTACTCACGAAGATGTTAATTTCATTGCTCGAAACTCGCTCTCGAAATCTGTCCATCACTTCATCAAGGTCATCTCCTAATCGGAGCTGTTGATCCATCTGTTTAAATTCAGGACCAGAAGGCGCCTTTACTTCATTTCCAACCATCGCAATTCCTTGTGGTATCGTTTGTCCAGCTTTCACGGCATTGGCCATCATCCGACAAATTTCCGGTAATTGTTGATTAAAGCTTTCGTTCCGCTTGTTTTGCCTAGAACTAAGATAAAGCTTGGAGGCTAGCCAAGTAATCAAATAGGAAATCGTTAAGCCGATAAACAAATATAACCCTAATATAAAATAGTTAAAAAACCATAATGATGTCAGCGTGAGTATATAAATACCCATGTATTCGGAAGGCTGTAATTGAATATTGGCCTGGACCAACTTTTTCTTCAGATCACTTGAGAGTTCAGATTGATCAAAGCGATCCCCAATTAATAGAACAAAACTCTTCCGCTCTAACTGATTGGCATCCTCAAACCATTCTTCAGCTCTGCTTGTCGTTTTCTTAATGGTCATCATGCGCTTGAAGTAATAAGCGGATAAAATAAAGGCACAAAAGGAAGCACTTAAGAAAATCCACGGCAGCATTATTCGAGCACCCCTTCCTCAAACATCAAATCAGGAACTTGGATGCCATGCGCCTTAAACCGTTCATATGCTTTTGGTACATACCCGGTTGCCTCGAAGTGACCTTTTACATTTCCATTTGTATCTACTCCTGTACGAACAAATCGGAAAATGTCCTTGATTACGATCTCTCCACTTTCCTCATATACCTCAGCAATACTGACCACCTTACGCTTTCCATCAGTTTGCCGTGATGTCTGGATAATCAAATCTAATGCACCTACAAAATAACCTCGAATGACATCAACCGTTAGCGATAAACCAGACATAATGACCATTGCTTCCAGACGCCCTAGAGCATCCTTTGGTGAATTAGCATGGACTGTTGTGAGTGAGCCTTCATGCCCAGTATTCATCGCTTGGAGCATATCTATCGCCTCCGAACTTCTTACCTCACCTACGATAATTCGATCAGGGCGCATCCTTAAAGCATTTTTTACAAGTTGGCGAATGGTTACTTCACCTTTCCCCTCCATGTTTGAAGGTCTCGCTTCCATTCTGACGAGGTTATCGTATGTAAATCTCAATTCTGCCATATCTTCAATCGTAACGATCCGTTCACCCTTTGGAATGGAATCAGATAAGACATTTAGCAATGTCGTCTTCCCACTACCTGTTCCACCTGAAACTAGGACATTGAGTTTTGCCTGAACCACTGCCTTCAGAAATTCCCCCATCCGATTCGTGAAGGAATCGAATTGCATTAAATCTTCCATTGTAAAAGGTGTCTTATTAAACTTCCGTATCGATATAGACGGACCATCCAGCGTAATAGGTGGAATAACAGCATTTACACGACTACCATCCAATAGTCGAGCGTCAACCATCGGTGAACTCTCATCAATTCTTCGTCCTAATGGCGCGATGATTCGATCAATGATATGACGGATGTGCTGATGATCTTTGAACTGGATTTCTGTCCGTTCAAGCTTTCCTTTCCGCTCGATATATACCTCTCTCGGTCCATTAACCATAATTTCAGTAATGGAGTCATCTTGTAGTAATGCTTCTAGAGGACCATACCCCACAGATTCATTTATAATTTGGCGGATAATCTGATCCATTTCATGCTGAGGAATGATGACCTTCTCTTCTTCAATCATCTGCTTCACTAAACGTTCTATGGTTTGTTTTCGTTCTTGAGGAGGTAAAGTCGTAATTGATTCAAGATTAGATTCTTTAATTAAACGACTCTTATAATGCCTGACCCAAGAATCCTGTTGTTCAGACTCCACATCCCAATTCTTTTCAATACCGTTTTGTACCGAAGTTGACCCTGATGCTTTTTGTAACCAAGACAATTTCCATCACCACCTTTTATAACAACACTTTTTCTACATAAGAACGAACATCTTTAGCAGGTTTAAATTGTCCTTTATCCTTTTCCTTCTTATAGAAGCTGTCACCTAAATTTAAGTAAGGTTGCAGAGCAAAGTAGTCTGAGCGAATACTTGCGTCAATTTCTTTTCCAATTAATTTCGAAACATCCTTTTGACCTAATTCACTCTTAGGGTGAACACGGTTTAATAAAATAGATAAACTGCCTCGATTTCCTAGTTGAAATCTTTCAAACAATGCATTTGCATGCTTATAGCTTCTTAAAGATAGACTATCTGGGTTTAAGATGTAATGGATTTTGGTTGCCTCGTTTAATCCTGCAAAGCTAATCGTGTTGATCGCTGTCGGTAAATCTAAAATGACGTGATCGAAATGTGCACGACATGTCCGAATGATCTTCGTGATCAATTCCTCTGAAGTTTCTTCCGCCTTAGCTGGGTTTGCCGGGCCCAACAAAATATAGTTCCCGGTCTCCTCATCCTTTGTCGCTACATTTTCAATATGGTTGAGGGATAGTTCTTGCATAACTGGTTGTAGATCCAAATACGAACGACTATCTTTGACACCATACACGGTTTCTAGTCCGCCAAATTGTGCACTTAAATCTATTAAAATAACCCGTTTGTCGTGATGAATTTGCAAAGATTGTGCAATCATAGAAGCCATAAGCGTCTTACCGCTTCCACCCTTTGCACTGTAGAAGGCATTAACCTGTCCGCCGCCAAAGGTTGTATCTCCAAAGCTCTCTTTTTGCTTTTCCACCTTCCCTTTTACAGAAGAGATGATGTCATTTAGGCGCGATTGCTCATCAGGGTAAACGACAACATCATACGCCCCAGCCCTCATCCAGGCTCTTCCTTCATCAAATGACCGTTCAGAACTCATGCCTATGATGAAACTTGAAGCGGGTGCTGTAAATTCTTCTATCATTTTTAACGATTTATAGTCTATGAAATAAAATGTATAGTTTGCTTGAGCAAATGAACGTTTCCATTCGATATTCACTTCAGCTTCAATTTCATGAGCCTCTAGGATTTCTATTAGAGAATGTTGTATTGTCTCGTTTTCAGTAATGATTATTGCTTTCATTTGGCTCATTGACGACCGTCTCCTTTAACGATTACTGATTGTTTTTTTGAGCATCTTCACTTTTCTTTTCTTTATCCTTTTGCTTAGGAGGGTTCCCCTCTGATTCCTTGGGTTCCTCACTCTTTTGTTCAGGTTTTTTGGATTCGCTACTTTTCGTAACTTGATTGACTCTCAGGACTCGAATTTGTTTAGCGGCATTCTGTGTATAAATTAACTTTTCAGCATCTGTAACAGATAAAGAAACCTTTATCGCAGGTGGTCCTTCTTTCTTTTCTTCAAACTGTACGACTTTTATGTTTTGAAGGAGACGTTCTGTCGTAACACCTTCTTTATTCTTTAAAACAGAAATGACATCGACGAGATCTCCTTCTGCTACTCCTTGGTCTACTAATACGTTTTCACTTGGGTTCAACCAAACCACACGGTGATCCGCGGGTATATCTATTTTTTTACGGACAACACTCTTAGTAACGAGGTCTCCTTCTTTCAAATTGACAATTGTAATAGAATCCTTCATATCGTCAGATTTCTTAATAAAAGAATCTACCTGAGCAGTCATTGGCATCTCAACCCATTCAATGTCACTCTCGTTAATTGAGGTGTACGATTGAATATCTGTATCTGCTGCAGCCACTTTAACTGTCTCTCCTAATGAATCTTGCGCCATTTGTATTTGATTGATAATAAACCCCGCTGCCACAACAGCTAAAATAAAAGCCAAGGTTAAAAATATAAATGCTTTTCGTTTGGCATCGATCATTGCTTCGTCACTCCATCACTTAATGTTTGGTTGAGCATTTGTTAATTATGTATTACCATCTTTTAACGATGGTCCTTTCGCATGATTAAACACAAATATGACAAAATTTGTTCATATCCTAAGGAAAAACTACCAAACTACTATAGGTAGGTCAAAATAACTTTTATACCAACAATGTATTTTTTTGTAATTAATAATGGACTTCTTTACCGACCTCTCGAATTAAGGGTTTTTTCTTGTGAATTTCAGCGGTAAAAAAGACACCGCTACATTTTTTACAAAATTAGCCTTTTTTCTTGTTTATTCTTACATACCTCTATTGTGGTTACTGTTAAACCTGTTTTTAATAAGAAAAATAAGTCACCAGAAACATTTCGATAAAATTACAATTATGTTTATTAGATTTCACATTATAGGACTTCAGTCATTTTCTTGTTTTCTATTCATTAAAAGCAAAAAAGAGACTCCCCTTTAAGGGAAGTCTCTTATATTTGTATGTTATTCTAAGCCAAAAACACGAAGTATAGTATGAAGATGAAGAACATGGCGTACATGATTGGGTGGACCTTTTTGCCTTCACCTTTCACGATCATGGTGAGTGGATAAAGAATGAATCCGAGTGCAATTCCTGTTGCGATACTATAGGTCAATGGCATGGCGATGATCGTGAGGAATGCAGGTGCTGCAATTTCGAAGCGATGCCACTCAATTTTACCTAGTACCCCTACCATTAGTACCCCAACGATAATAAGGACGGGTGCGGTTACAGCTGGTGTAATGACACCTAGTAATGGTGAGAAAAGTAATGCGAGCAGGAAGAACCCTGCTGTTACAACCGATGTAAATCCTGTTCGACCACCAGCTGCGACACCCGAAGAGGATTCAATATACGCTGTGGTTGTCGATGTTCCAAGAACAGAACCGATCACTGTTGCTGATGAATCTGCAAGTAAAGCGCGGCCTGCTCTAGGTAATTTGTTCTCTTTCATCAGACCTCCTTGGGTAGCAACTGCCATCAACGTACCTGCTGTATCAAAAAAGTCGACGAATAAGAAAGTAAGGACGACGACAAGCATATCGATGGTCGAAATTTGGTCTAAATAAGAGATTGCAACACCGAAAGTTGGTTCTAAGCTCGGAACAGCCCCAACAACACCAGAAGGTAGAGGAATCAGCTTGAACACCATTCCGACAATGGCTGTGAGCACCATCCCGTAAAAAATACCGCCCTTCACACCTCTAACCATGAAGATGACGATGGTGACCAGTCCGAACACTGCAAGTAAAGTTGAGCCATTTGTTAAATCACCAAGCTGGACGAGTGTAGAATCATTGTTTTCTACAATACCAGCATTTTGTAGGCCGATAAATGCGATGAAAAGTCCAATACCACTAGCTGCAGCGTATTTCAATTCTTGTGGGATTGCATTAATAATTGTTTCTCTGATTTTCAATAATGTAATAACGATAAAAACAAGTCCAGAGACGAGAACGCCGGCTAATGCGGTCTGCCAAGGAATCCCCATAACCATGACGACTGAATAGGTGAAAAATGCATTAAGTCCCATACCTGGTGCTAGTGCAATCGGATAGTTTGCGAGTACACCCATAATCAGTGTCCCTACTGCAGCAGCAAGGGCAGTCGCAACAAACACTGCCCCTTTATCCATACCCGCGTCACCTAAGATCGCCGGGTTAACAAATAAAATATAAGCCATTGATAAGAAAGTTGTTAATCCTGCTATAAATTCTTTACGATAGCTCGTCCCATGTTCCTTAAATCCAAAAAATCGATCCATTCCCTAACACTCCCAATTGTCTATATTTCTTTCTATCTCTGATGAGCAACAAAGCAAAAAGCTCCAGGCAGGTTACCTGGAGCTTTAACGACAAAGGGAATAGAACGAACCAAAACGGAGCATCCATATCAAATGGACAGTCTCGTTCTATTGTATGAAATCCCTTCGTAGTCAAGCCATTTACGGTAGCCTGGTAGAAACTTTCGAGCCTTATTCTCGACGTTATACGATGGTTTTAAGTTGTATTTTTCTAAATTGTATGGGTTTTGACGAAATTTGTCAACACCATTTCCGAACAATGTGCTATCTTCTTTTATCTATCGTTCGTTTATTCCCACTCGATCGTGGACGGCGGCTTAGATGTGATGTCATACACGATTCGGTTGACATGATCGACCTCATTCACAATTCTTGTCGAAATTTTCTCTAGTACATCCCAAGGGATACGCGCCCAATCCGATGTCATGCCATCAATGGACGTAACAGCACGGATTCCAACTGTGTAGTCATACGTTCTTGCGTCTCCCATTACCCCTACACTTCTCATGTTCGGTAGAGCAGTGAAGTATTGCCAAATGTCGCGATCAAGACCAGCTTTCTTAATCTCTTCACGCAAAATGAAATCTGATTCACGGACGATTTTCAGCTTTTCTTCCGTCACTTCACCAAGCACTCGAATGCCAAGTCCTGGTCCAGGGAACGGCTGACGCCAAACGATTTCATCAGGCAATCCTAGCTCTGTACCGACTTTTCGAACCTCGTCCTTAAAGAGTGCATTGAGAGGCTCAATCAATTCAAATTGCATATCCTCTGGTAATCCACCGACGTTATGGTGTGATTTAATCGTTTGAGCAGTATCGGTACCACTCTCGATAATATCTGTATAAAGCGTACCTTGGGCAAGATAATTAATGCCTTCAAGCTTTGCCGCTTCTTCATCAAATACATAAATGAATTCGTTACCGATGATCTTCCGCTTCTGCTCAGGATCTGATACGCCTTCAAGCTTACTTAAGAAACGATCTTTTGCATCGATCTTGATCAAGTTCATGTTAAAGGATTCACCGAACGTCTTCATAACGCTATCCGCTTCACCTTCACGAAGGAGTCCATGATCGACGAACATACAAACAAGTTGATCTCCAATAGCTTTATGAATCAGTGCCGCAACGACTGAAGAGTCTACTCCGCCACTTAAGGCACAAAGTACTTTCTGATCTCCAACGATGTTTCGTACTTTTTCAACCTCTTCTTCAATAAAGTTTTCCATCGACCAAGCCGCTTCACACTTACAAATGTTCATGACAAAATTCTTTAGTAGTTCATTTCCATATTCACTATGTCTTACTTCTGGGTGAAATTGAACACCGTATAGGTTGCGAGATGGATCACTCATACCTGCAACTGGACAAGAAGGACTTGTCACATCTGTTTGAAAATCTTCAGGTGGAGCTACGACTAGGTCACCATGACTCATCCAAACCGTTTGCTCTTCAGGAAGGTCCTTGTATAGATCGTTGGCTTCTCGGATTGCGATTGTTGCTTTTCCATACTCACGATGATTCGCTTTCTCAACCTTGCCACCAAAGTGATGCGTCATTAACTGCATTCCATAACAGATACCTAGGATTGGAATGCCTAATTCAAAGATCCGCTCATCACATTGTGGAGAGTCTGGTGCATAAGCGCTGTTCGGCCCTCCTGAAAAGATAATCCCTGTCGGATTAAGCGCCTTAATTTCCTCGGCTGTAATCTTATGTGAATGGAGCTCACTATATACACCAAGGTCACGAATTCTCCTCGTAATTAGTTGATTGTATTGACCACCAAAGTCAAGTACGATAATCGTTTCTTCAGTTGCATGCATGCTTGTCAGCCACCTCTCTTAAAAACTTGTATTTGTATAGAATGAACGATGGAACAAGATTCGATCCATCATGTGAAAAGATGTACATAAATATATAAAGAAAACTTGGTAAAACCAAGCTATTTCGCGCAGGTTGAGCCTTAGTTGAACTCATATACAAAGGTATAAAAAAGAACCCATACCATTGAAGGCAGGGTCCTGTTGTGCGCGCATAACAGTGCCTGCCTTCATAGTCAGATCATTTACGGTGATCTGGTAGAAACATTCGGGCCATATTCCCAAACATATATGAAGGAAGAAGAATAATCCTAACGTATAAAATATGGATTTATTCTAACAGTCACCTATACCGCGGTCAAGGTCGTATCCTTTTAATTAAATTTTCCCACAATTCCTTCGTATCATTCCAGTCGACATGCTGACTCTGTAAACCATATCTTTCCTTCTCATATTTCTTCGTCAGTAGCTTCATATCGCCCGTATCGAGATAACGATCTACTTCAATTGCGTATTCACGCAACGTTTGTTGAGGTCTCTTCTTTACACCGTATTGCTCTAATAACCAGAGCAGTCGATGGTATGCGTCTTGGAACACCTTCTCATCTTCCCGTTTTCTAAACCGCCATAGAAAGAACTTATTCAACCATTTCTTTCTCGTCACAAAGGCTATTGTACCACCTAAAGCAGCCAGACCAAGAAGTCCTAGCGCGCCCCACTTTAGTACTGTAAGCACTTTTTCGACATCAAACGGTAGATTGAAACCTGATGATTTAGAGCCATCTTCAAGGTTTTTATTTTGTTGATTTTGATCGTCTTGCTCGACTGGAACATCTAGGTTCGTATCGTCTTCTTGGTAATCATCTACAAAGTTACCAAGGTCTCTAAATCCACGTGTCGGTTCAAATGGGACCCAACCAACACCTTCAAAATAGACTTCAACCCATGAATGAGCATTTGAATTAGTAATGACGTACTCACGAACACCGTTTTCGAGTGTTTTTTCATACTCCCCGCCAGTGAATCCTTTCACCCACCGCGTCGGTATGTCAATCGACCTTAACATGACCGCCATAGATGTGGAGAAGTTATCACAATAGCCAATCTTTGTATCAAACAAAAATTGATCAACGTAATCATCACTTTTCCCTGGTACCGCAACATCTTGTGTATTATACCCATAACCGTTATTAGCAAAATACTTTTCAATCGCTTTCGCTTTACCGTATGGGTCGTTTTCCCCTGCGGTAATTTCTTCCGTGAGCTTTTTCACACGATTCGGAAGGTTCTCAGGTAATTGCAAATATCGCTCATTAATATAGTCTGGATAATCTGTACTCGCGCTTCGAAGCATCGATTCTGAGAACTCAGGATACGTATAGTTGACCGTATAGTTTGGAATTCCTGACTCTCCCGCTTGTTTGAACGTCATCAACTTACCCGTTACCGTATTCATTTGGTAATCTCTATTTTCCTCGGTACCGACCGAGTTGATTTGACCTGGATAGATGATGAAAGGATAAAGACCCTTCTTCAATACTTCTACTTGTGCGGTCATTTCCTCTGTCCGAACGTCATCTCCATAAGTGATCGCATGAGGTGAATTTACAGTAATATTCTCAGGATTAACTTGTTCACTTGGAGGATCTGCAGGGTTTGTCTCCCAACCCTTACCTGTATAGAACTCTTTAGATTCCACTCTCCAGTAATGAACGTCTTTTATTTCTGTACTGAAAACAGGCGTATCATCAAACACAAACGGTCCACCGAGACGTGCATCGTTCGTTCCATAGCCAATTTTCTGTATACCGCCACCTCTACCTGCGCCTTCTCCTTCACCCGCTTGACTTCCGACCGCAGTAATAAACGGTACAGGATCCGGCCATTGCGGAGCTGCTTTCGGCGCTAAGTAACCGAGAACAGATGAAAACGAAATTAATAAGGCTAACGGTATAACCCACATAAGCGGAAATTGGTTTCGGTATACACGGAATCCTTTTTGTTCAATAATTCTAATAAACCGGAGGATGCCTAATAATACAAACCCAATCATCACCGTTCGAACAATGGCTGCTGTTGCATCATAAACGGTGAACGTATCTACAACGGTTACGTATAACACCGTAATGATGAAGAATAGAAATATTCTTCTTGCTTGAATCAGCCAGTAATGCATTAAATAGCTGATTAGCCATAATAGAATCAAGAACAAGAACGTTTTGCTCAAATTACTCATCGAATTCCAATCTCTCATCCATACAAGCTTAGACGCTTCGATTAGGTCATTAAATAAATAAGTGACCCATTGAACATCGAAAAAAGAGACAGGAAAA
Organism: Pseudalkalibacillus berkeleyi; assembly: GCF_021608225.1. Lineage (NCBI taxonomy): Bacteria > Bacillati > Bacillota > Bacilli > Caryophanales > Fictibacillaceae > Pseudalkalibacillus > Pseudalkalibacillus berkeleyi. The sequence goes on along the minus strand of NZ_JAKIJS010000005.1, from coordinate 43,527 downwards.
TAGATCGTATGTAGCGCATAAGCGAGCGCTAAAACTTTGATTGGAGTGGCCACCCAAAACGATAGTTCAAAATAAGAAATCGTAAATAGAAACGCTGAAAAAAGCACAAAAATCGATAAGTAGTTCGTATCGGTAAACGTCGAAAGTGGACGTAACCATTCCCAAAACAGGAAGAATCCGAGCATGTATAAGAGAAACGAGCCTACTGAGAATTTTTGACGGTCATCAACTTGTGGCATTTTGAACACCCGCCTTTACAACCTCGTTAAAGTCATCAATGGTGACAGCGTACACGACTACATTACGTGCTCTCAATCTTGTTAAAAGGTGCTGCTCTTCCTTCGAAACTACCTTTTGCTTCGCAATATAGAAAAACATCGTTTGGATTTTGTTTGCAGCCATCCGTTCAACAGTGTTCACGAACGTATCGGAGAGATCTGGTGTAATGATTAAAACCGATACACCCTTAGCCATTTCGTGCGCTTCGTGCTTTAACACCGCTGTTAACGAAGACTTCGTATCCGGTTGAATTCGGGCTAAATGATACATCCATTTAGACTCGAAATTTTGACCTGACTGGAAGGATAACTGAGCATGCTCCCTCGCAATCGTATGAAAATCAACTGATGTCCCTTTAGTGATCGCATGCTTTAGAAGAGATGCCGCAAGTGATACGGCTCTTTCGAAAAGATGCTGACCATTTCGCTGGTAACCAGGGTGGCTACCATCAAGAAATACGACAAAGTCATCGTTTCGCTGCGTTTCAAACACTTTTGTAACAAGCTTGTTTGATCGAGCCGTTGCTTTCCAGTGTAACCAAGACATTTTATCCCCAGGTGTATAGTCACGGATACTAACAGCTGAAGTGAAGTCTTGCTGCGCTTGTTTCCCTGCTCTTTTTATCCCAGAAGGATGGGTCTCGAAAACGTTCCAGCCAGATAACGGTTGCGTTTTCGGATACACTTGAATCGACCTCTCTAAAGGAATCGATACCTTTTTGTTAATAAAACCAAATAAATCTCCTGTATCTAGAGATACGTTATTGAACGTGTGTATTCCCCTAGGAACAGGTTTAATGACATACGTGTAAGACGCCTTTCTTTTGAAAAGCGGAAATAACAGTGCTTTCGATTCTGATTGATAAACATAATGTTTCTCACTTGCATGGTTGCCGAGTAACTTCGGCAATTCGTCATTGATGACAAGATAGAAAAGGGGAATCGGAAGCTTACTATGAATCTTAATCGTCACTTCCACTGATTCACCAGCAATGAAATTTGATTTTTCTATCTCACGTTCTACTGAGATCTTAGATAAAGGAAAGAAAATGATGAACGTTGTATACAGCACTAGCGGTAGCACTGAATAGAACAAAAACCAGCTGACGAAACCTCCTTGGAACATCGCATAGGAAAAAGAGCTTGCGATCAGCAGGATAATGCCCACGATTCCTAGTGCTGTGCGATAGCGCGCAAGCTGTTTCTGAATCATACTCTTTCTTTCCTAAGTACCGGAACCGGCGTCCGTTCTAGGATTTCCTCCACTACTTTTTCAGGTGAGTATCCATCAAATCTAGCCTCAGGCTTTAAGATGATCCGGTGGCATAGAACTGATTTCGCCAAATATTTAATGTCATCAGGTACGACATATTCTCTGTTCAGTAGTAACGCATATGCTTGAGCTGTTTTCATCAGTGCGAGCGATCCACGCGGACTGACTCCGAGATGGATACCACTATGTTTTCTCGTACGGATGACAAGGTCAATGATGTATTGTTTAACTGATTCTTCAACAAAAATCGTTTTTACCTGTTCTTGTAGTTTCAATAAATCTTCTATTTCTAAAACTGCCGCCAACTCATCGATCGGTTGATGCTTTTCATTACGGGATAAAACTTGCATTTCCTCAGCAGCACTCGGATATCCCATATTGATTTTTAATAGGAAACGATCTAATTGCGCTTCTGGCAAAGGATATGTACCTTCATATTCAATCGGATTCTGAGTCGCCATAACAAAGAATGGATTCGGTAATTTATGAGTTACACCATCAACTGTAATGCTCTGCTCTTCCATAGCTTCTAAAAGTGCAGACTGCGTTTTAGGTGACGTACGGTTTATTTCATCAGCAAGCACAATGTTCCCCATTAATGGACCTGCTCTGAATTCAAATTCCATACTCTTTTGATTATAAATCGATACCCCTGTTAAGTCAGATGGTAATAAATCCGGTGTGAACTGAATTCGATTGAATTTCGCACCAATGGATTGTGCAATAGAGCGAACCATCATCGTTTTCCCAACACCTGGCACATCTTCAAGTAAAATGTGTCCCCCCGTTAGTAAGGAAACGATGCTTAACTCTGTCGCTTGCCGCTTGCCGACCATTACGTTTTCAACATTATCCACGACCTTCTTTAATTGTGGATGATATGACTCGTACCTTATGTTATTTGCTGCCATGTGATTTAATCCCCCTTAATTTTTACACCACTTAACCCTATACCTTTATCTTTATTTATTTCGTAGTATATTGACAAAATCCTTGTTTTTTTGAAATATTCACTCACATTGTAACAAATTGACAGAATAATAGATACGCCGGGTGGCAGGAACCAAATAAAATAACTAGAATCCCATTTCAAGGAGCTCCATTTTCAATCCTGACGACGAAGGTAGTGCGTTTAATCAAGAGAATGCGTTTTTTGTAATTGCGTGTATATTTTGTACATATATTTGATCGAAGGAGTGGTTGAAAAGTGAAAAAAATTTCTTTATTTCTTAATGGGTTTTGGCGCGAGCCGCTTTGGTTCAAATCGCTTATACTTGTATCGCTAATCTTATCTATCGTGTTCAGTTCATTCTTGATGTCTGATCTCCAGTACAGCGAACCAATCGCCAAACTATCTGCTGCCTTATTCTTTGGCATCTTTGCCTATAAATTTAGAATGAACCGTAAAGTATCAGGGGCGTTTATCCTCCTATCTGTGTTATGTATAGGAATTGTTGTTTTTTAATACCCCAACCTCTTGGACTGTCGAAATGATACTCAAATTTTGTAGATATTCCTCGGGAAATTGTAGAGAAATGAAAAAAAGCCCGCAATATTGTACATATCGCCTGCCAATACGTAGTTGAATGTGCATGATTGCGCGCTACAAGCCGTTAAGATGATTCATATGTAAGGTTTCTGTCCGCGGTAGAACGGAAATGACAATACGGCGGACAATAAGTAGGCTTTTCTGTCCGCGGTAGAACGGAAATACCAATATGGCGGACAGTATGTGGGCTTTTCTATCCGTGGTAGAGCTGAAATACCAATACGGCGGACAGTAAGTAGGCTTTTCTGTCCGCGGTAGAACGGAAATGACGATACGGCGGACAGTAAGTGGGCTTTTCTGTCCGCGGTAGAGCAGAAATACCAATATGGCGGACAGTAAGTGCCCTTTTCTGTCCGCGGTAGATCGGAAATACCGATACGGCGGACAGTAAGTGCCCTTTTCTATCCGCGGTAGATCAGAAATACCAATACGGCGGATTGTTAGCGAGGTTCCGCACACCAATCTTGATGTATCGCCAGGCGCTACACCTCATTCCAGCTATCTTTGAATCACAAAAAATGAACCGACCAATATGCTGACCAGTTCATTAACAACGCTTATTCTCATTTACCGAAGATGGATAAGATACCGCTCCATCGCCCTTTAGGCTTCTGTATCGCTTCTTCTAGACGTTTATTAAAATCATTTTGGGCACGCCACTCTTTAATTTGTTCGTCCCTCATACTTTTCATTTCTCTTTGTAAGGTCTCACTCTTTTTCTTTTCTTGTTGGAGCAATTCTTCATAGTGCTCTTTCTCTTGTTGTAACAATGTATCGTAATGAGCCTTTTGTTGTTTTGTTAGATTTTCGATTTTAACATTCGTTTTTTGTGCTGCATTCCCAATGCTGGAGCTAATCCCATGATGGTCTTGCTGCAGTTGAGAAACTGTGGTCTTTAGCTGTGACATATCGTTTTTCAATTGAACATTCATTTCTCGTGTAGCGGCGAGTTCGTTGACCACACCCCTTAGGACCTCTTTTAGTTGATTAGGATCAAAGGGTAGATTTTCATATGTATCGGGTATCGCTATCTCTGTATCATTTGAGACTTTTAATCTTTCTTTTTGTTGATACACAAGTGATTTGGCTGTATCGTCAAGGGGCTTGTTCGTATCGCGTAACGCTATGAGCGCTACGATATCTGTCTGAACAAAGATACGACGATCGCCATCTTTCAAAAATTCATAGCCATTCCGCTCTAAGATCTGCCCATACTTCCTTACAGTAGGTGTGGCAATTCCCACTTCTTCTGCTACTTCTTTAGTCGTGAATGCTCTTTCATTCTGTTGTATATCGCGTCGCATATCGGGCCTCCTCTACTATTAAATATGAGGGGTTTCGACAATAAATGCAAGACCTATTGGAAAGCGATACACAATTGTAATCAAATAAGTCTACTTCATCATTGGAAGTAGACTTTTACCTTCAATCTATCACCCAAGTATTCCTCATCATTTACTAGCTTTGTACTCCCTTAATACTTTTCCCATCTTGAAAAGCGTGACCGCATTGCAAGGTAAGTATCGTTTTAAATCCATTTCTGCTATAAACGTTTTCAACTCGTTCATTGATCGGGTGTACCCATAATTTGTCTAGCTGGAGGTTTTGAGCTTCTTTTTGCACATGTTGCAGCAACAAGCCAATTAGTCCCTTTCCTCTGTATTCTTCAATTGTGGCAACACTTTCTACTCTTCCTTGATTGCCATGAACAAATAAGCATGCTGTCGAACAAGGTGAACCTTTATATTTTAATAGATAGTGCGAATAACGAGGATCGTTAAATTCAGTTTCAAACGCTTTTTCGCGTACTACTCTTCCTCCAAATTCTTTAATCTGACACTCCACCCATGAGGCATCGTGTTTATTTTTAGTGGTTACTTTTTCTATCGTGACATCCTTATTTAAAGGTAACTGTATGACTTCTTGATTCCATAATTGAATGGGCTGCGAAAAGTCTTCGAATTGAAAGCCCTTCTCTTTTAATAAAGCAATGAAGCTTGCCATATGCTCAATGTCATACAGATAAAACCTAGGTGTAATACTCAAGGCTCTATAAAATGAAATGACCTCATCGATCACTTTTTCAGGATAATCAGGTTGTTTACTCACATGGGCGTGGTTTGCATCATAATAATCTGGTTGATGTTCGTTCGAAAACAAAACACCCCATTCAAGATCTTCTTTATTTGAAAAGGACTGCAAAAGTGCAAAATCAAGCTCTTCAATCTGTTTTCTTAAATCCATTTGTTTTCCACCTATTCTTGTGACCTTATAATTGACCTACTTATACAGTAACATTAAGAAAAATAATACTCTACTTGTGAAATCAAGACCATATCGCCTAGCGATACACATTTGTAAAACCGCAAAAAAAAGACTACCTCCGTAGGAAGTAGTCTTTTTAGGGATAAAAAATAGCTATACTATTTTCCAAGGGTGTGGCGCATGATTTTTCTTGAAAATACAGAACAATATAGGACGATATAAAACGTTCTGACCTCAGCTGTTTTTATTAATGTAATACGAGTAAATATCTTTATTTATATACTACTATGTATGCTGTTTATGAATTCACAATGTGGTCATATGGTCATAAACGTATTATATGGTCAAATTTATTGTTTAGTCCAAGTGCCTCCTCCAGAACTTTGGAAAGCAAAGTCAGACTCAGCTATTGTAACTATTGTAGCCCCATCAGGATTACCGTTAGCAATAACATCACCTAATTCCATCGATACACCCTTCAATCTAGCCCAGTACGTGCCAGATCCATCTAATTTATATTTACCAGGCTCAATATCAATCCCTACAATATGAACCCCATCACCGAATGAAGTTTTTATTTCATGTTTTTCCTTCTCTGTATCATCAAACAATCGCCATCCACTTGATTTAAAAGTTACTCCTTTATCTGAATCCTTAACTTCAATGTACCAAGGACCCATAGGGTTTGCATTAGCAATGATGTCTTCTAGCTGACCACTAAAACCTTTCAATCGATCAACATAGACCCCACCATCAGGATTATAATATATCCCTGGTTGAATATCAGAACCTACTTCATACATCCCTGAATCAAACGTCTCTACCTCTGGTTCTGCTGGCTCTTCTTCTGGTTCAGTAGATGTTTCTTCGCTTTTTTCATCGTCTGTAGATTCTTCTTCGTTGGAACTAGTATCTTCTGCAGCTACCTCATTGTTTGCTTCTTTTTTCGCAGGCTGGTCAGCGCTCTCGTCTCCTCCATTAGTTGCTATGGACCCAACAATAATTACAGCAAGCACCCAAACCCACCATCTCTTATAAATCGGCTTTTTCATTTTATCCTTTCCCATTGCAATCCCCCCAAAAAGTTTATTTCGATAACAATTTTACAACAGACTATTCCATAAATCTACATTTGTAGGAAAATATGTTTTTGGGAATGCATATAAAATTGTAATAAAATGATCTTGTAATACCCCTTTCGGCATACTCACACTTCTTTGCTTGCTGAAGCTGGAGTAAGTCTGAAAAATAATTATGGAACGTTTAGATACTGAGATGATACAACAACAACAACACAAGTTTATTCTCACACAACAAAAACTGTAAAAGAGGATGATTCCCATAAGTTCAGCGAACTGAGGGTAAAAGTAGTGTTTTCTAAATAAATATTGTCAAAAAAAGGTCACAGTATAAACTGTGACCTTTAAAACCTTATTACGAAAGGGGTTTAGGGGGCAGGTTACATCATGCCGCCCATTCCACCCATGCCGCCCATTCCGCCCATGTCAGGCATGCCTCCGCCGCCGTTGTTTTCTTCCGGCTTATCTGCGATAACTGCTTCAGTTGTTAGAAGCATTGCAGATACGGATGCAGCGTTTTGTAGAGCTGAGCGTGTTACCTTAGTTGGGTCAACGATACCAGCGTCGATCATGTTTACCCATTCTCCAGTTAGTGCGTTGAATCCAATTCCAAGGTCTTCACCTTTCAAGCGTTCAACAACGACAGAACCTTCAAGTCCAGCATTGTGAGCGATTTGACGGATTGGCTCTTCTAGTGCACGTACAACGATGTTTACACCCGTTGCTTCGTCACCATCAGCTTGAACCGCTTTAACAGCTTTAAGGACGTTTACAAGTGCCGTTCCACCACCTGAAACGATTCCCTCTTCAACTGCCGCACGAGTTGAGTTCAATGCGTCTTCAATACGTAGCTTACGTTCTTTCAATTCAGTTTCTGTAGCTGCACCGACTTTGATGACTGCTACTCCACCAGCAAGCTTCGCTAGGCGCTCTTGTAATTTTTCTTTATCGAACTCAGAAGTTGTTTCTTCTAATTGTGCACGAAGTGTGTTTACGCGAGAAGAGATTTTCTCAGTATCGCCAGCACCTTCAACGATTGTTGTGTTATCTTTCGTTACAACAACTTTAGAAGCTGTTCCTAGTTGACCAATGTTTGCAGATTTAAGGTCAAGACCTAGGTCTTCAGTGATCACTTCTGCACCAGTCAATGTTGCGATGTCTTCAAGCATTGCTTTACGACGGTCACCGAATCCAGGTGCTTTAACAGCAACTGCATTAAATGTTCCGCGTAGTTTGTTTACAACGAGTGTTGCAAGCGCTTCACCTTCAACATCTTCAGCGATGATCAAGATCGGCTTACCTTGTTGAACAACTTGCTCTAGTACTGGAAGTACTTCTTGGATATTACCGATTTTCTTGTCTGTTACAAGAATGTATGGGTTCTCAAGAACAGCTTCCATTTTATCTGAATCGGAAACCATGTAAGGAGATGCATATCCACGGTCGAATTGCATACCTTCTACAACTTCTAGCTCAGTAGCGAATCCTTTAGATTCTTCGATTGTGATAACGCCGTCGTTTCCAACGCGCTCCATAGCTTCAGCGATCAATTGACCGACTTCATTGTCTCCAGAAGAGATTGCAGCTACTTGAGCAATTGATTCGCGTCCTTCGATTTGCTTAGAAATGTTCTTAAGCTCTTCTACAGCTGCAGAAGTTGCTTTTTCGATTCCCTTACGGATGACCATCGGGTTTGCACCAGACGTTACGTTCTTCAATCCTTCACGGATCATTGCTTGCGCAAGAACAGTTGCTGTAGTCGTACCGTCACCAGCTACGTCATTTGTTTTGCTTGCAACTTCGGATACGAGCTTAGCACCCATGTTTTCGAATGCATCTTCAAGTTCGATTTCTTTTGCAATCGTTACACCGTCATTTGTAATGAGTGGTGAACCGAATTTCTTCTCAAGAACGACATTACGTCCTTTTGGTCCAAGCGTTACTTTAACAGCATCTGCAAGCGCATCAACACCAGCAAGCATTGAGCGTCGTGCATTTTCACTAAACTTAATATCTTTAGCCATTGTATAAAGAACCTCCTTGATTGGTTGTATGTAGGGAATCCGTTCCCCTTTGTTGAATTAATCTTTTAGAAGAATCTAGATTGGTTTAGCCAACGATTGCTAGTACATCAGATTCACGTAAAATCAAAAATTCTTTACCTTGATATTTCACTTCAGTACCAGCGTACTTAGAATAGATAACTGTGTCGCCTTCAGAAACTTCAAGTGCAACTTTTTCTCCGTTATCTGTTACTCGGCCTGTACCGACTGCAACGATTTTTCCTTCTTGCGGCTTTTCTTTCGCAGAGTCAGGAAGTACAATCCCGCTTGCGGTCTTTTCTTCGCTTTCTACAAGCTCAATTACAATACGATCACCTAACGGCTTTAACAAGTGAAACACCCTCCTCAAGGATTATGTTATTTTAATTATTAGCACTCTGTATAAGTGAGTGCTAATTCCATTTTTAATTTTATCAACTTTTATTTTTTTTGCAAGAGATAACTGAAAATTTTTTTATTACGTTTATGTAAAATTGCCTAAAAATCTTATGAAAGGTATTTCGCTTGATTCTGTGTTAAAATGTAGCATTGAGTAAATTGGAAATCTCTTATGAAAGAGGAGATGTAATTGAATAAACGATATGGATGGATCCTCATCGTATATATAACAACATTATTATCCGGGTTTATTGGACTACCTATATTACTGGAGTTGGATATACCCCGAGATAAAATTCCAGGACTATGGAATGTCATCAGTTTCTCAATCGGATTCTTGATTATCTTATTGATCTTGTTACCGGAATTCCGTAACCCGCTCAATCGTGATGAACGAGCGAGTTGGTCGAGAACGGCTGGTTGGGCATTTATCGGCATACCTATGGTGTTCGTTGCACAAATTATTGCCGCAACGATTGAGATGCAACTGTTAGGTATTAAACCTGGTTCAGAAAACACGGAGATGATTGTAGAACTGACCATGTCTGTACCGTTACTCATATTGGTCGTGTCTGTCATCGGACCGATCCTTGAAGAAATTGTGTTTCGGAAGATCATATTTGGTACACTCTATAAACGAACTCATTTTATCATCGCTGCACTTGTCAGCTCACTTATATTTGCTTTAGTCCACCGGGATTTCAGCCATATTCTCGTTTATACAGCAATCGGATTCACACTCAGCTTCTTGTATGTGAAAACGAAACGATTGATTGTACCAATTATTGCGCATGTGGCAGTCAATACAACCGTCATGCTTTTCCAAGTTGTTTACCGTGATGAGATCCAAGACCTACAGAAGCAACTGAAAAGCGTTGAATTCATTATTGGAGGCTGATTATGAAATTTTCACCAACCTTTTGGATTTTCGCCTATCTCGTTTTAGGCGTCATATTTACTTATTTAGCAATTTTCTATGCACAAGAAGACGGCGTCTGGTCATTCTGGCCAATTCTCAACATGGCACTCGCCGCTTACGACTTCTTTAACGCATATAGAATGTTCGAGCTACGCAAAAAAATAAAAAGCATGAAGAAGAAATAAAGGATCGACCAATTTGGTCGATCTTTTTTTAATACGGTTTATTGTATTGGAATTCTTCCTTACCGGTTTCTGTATTAATGAGCCTGGCTGAATCATTTTGGTTCACCCTATTTAACTCTTGACCATTCAAAAGTTGATATTCATGGACAAGTTCATATTCACCTGTTATCTGACTTTGAATCACAAATGTTCTGTTATGTGTATATCTTCTCTTAGTAATAAATTGTGCATCCTCTTCGGCAACAATCTTCTGAAGTAAGACTAAGCCTTCATCAGGTGACAGATTCTCTTTAAACGATTTGTTAAAAAAAGATTGATCTAGTTGAACACCGTTAATCGAGAAGTGATCCACATTACCTGTACGAACATGAACTGAGATCAAAAAATAGTCAGATTGACCTTCTAAAAGTGGATAACTTTGATTAACTGGGATAAAAGAAAAGTTATGCCAGTCTTCCCTTTCAGAAAAAGTTTGTTTATTGATGCCTTTATATTTGAGCTCAACTTCCGCGTTCTCTCCATAGAGCCTTTCTAGAAAAGTTAATATCTTCACTTCAGCTTCTTCTTTACTGACGTTTTTATTTACATCTTGTTCTTCATGATGCCTATTAAAACGAATAATATTCCCAGTAAAAACATCTACGTATCCGCTTATATGTTTGCTTCGGAATTTAGCCTTTCCAATATCATCGGATAGCGGTGATGTAGGTTTTAAGTCAATTTCAGAGGGTTTGATTTTAAAATAACTACCTAATTTATCTTTAACTTCTTCGTCCGTTAAACGTTCGACATTTTCAGGAAGCCGATGGGAGCGATTGTAGTGATACGTTAGTTCGTTAATTTCTTTTACGACAGCCTCTATCCCTATGATATCCACCATTTTCAGATAAGAACTATATCCATGATGAAACCCCTTATATTCCTCCTCCACTTCTTGCTGGTATAGAGCACTATATTCTTTAAGGCTTTGATAGGTTTGTTGATCGACTTCATCCCATTGCGTATTTTTTCTTTTGTGATGTAAAGTCTTCAGCGTCGTATATAACGCATTATTTTCAATTTTTAAATAGTATTCTGTATTGCTTAATTGATACAATTCCCACCAATTAAAGGCGTCATCGTTCGTTGCCCACCATTGTTCAAACATTTCTTTTTGAAATTCTAAAGACGCAATGTCTTCATGTTTCGTTGCTTCGATATAGTCTACCAATTCTCTCGCCTCAGCATATTTACTGTTACTCCAATCAAACACCTCTTGCCTGGAATTTTCGTATTTGTTGAAAAGCATCATCGCAATGATGACAGCTAAGATTGCGGCAATCACTTTCATCCTTCGGAACTTAAGCTTTAATTTGACTCGATCATCAAGTGTTGTTGGAACATCAACATGTTCATCTGTTATTTCTTCACCAAATCCCTCTCCAGTCCCGTAGATCTGTCGGCATGTCGAACAGCTTTCCAAATGTTCGTCCACCATCTTTTTCACTGATGGGCTAAGCTCGTCTTCTATGTACAACGGATACAAATCCTGAATCAATTGACATGAATCCTTCAATTTCGTATCCCCCCGTATTCTTTCGTATACGTGTCTTTAAATTTCTTTCTTGCTCTGAATAGACCTACCTTTACTGAACCTACTTTCTCACCCAAAACTTCGCTCATTTCTTGATAGGTCATCTCTTGTTGGTCACGAAGTAAGATGTATGTTCTCTCTTTTTCGTTGAGGGCTGATAGAACGAACAAGATTCCATCCCTTTCGACCATTGCTTCAAATTCACTTTTTCCACCTTCCCACAGCTCATGCTTTTCTTCACTATGCTCAAATTTTGTAGAGCTTTTGTTTTGATAAGACAAATAAGTATTCCTAGCAATTGTAAATAGCCACGTTTTCAGTGAACTTTCGTGTCGAAATGAATGAATTTGTTTAAATGCTTTCATAAATGTGTCGTGCGTTAGCTCTTCTGCTATATGTGAATCATATGTATTTCTTAAGAGATATGTATAAATCGCTTTTTTGTAAGTTTCATAGATCTCTTCAAAAGGTGCCGACATGTTCGTACCATCCCCCCCTCTCCTAAATATGTAGACTGATAAGAGGCTATAAAGTTACAATACAATTTTATTTAAAAATGGTAAACTATAGAAAAAGTTGTTCGGAGGAGGGAATCAGCCTGGATAAACGGACTTTTAGAAAAAGAATGCTGATCACCTATTCGGTGTTTGCAATCCTAGTGGTTGCATTGTTAATTTCGACTGTGAAGCTTCCGGTCCATGCTGCTGGCTGGATTGTGTCTTTTGACGTAAATGAACTTTTATACATCCCTTTTGATGTTGAAAACAGATATTCAGAGATTAGTGGCTTTGATCGAGTGAAGCTCGTGTATGAGAATTCAGATGAATCATTAACGTACTGGGCAACAACTGAAATAGGCTGGAATAATGTTTCTAGCTGGGATGAAACGTTAACTTTGAACAACGGAACAACCGCTTATTATACTTCAACAGACGAAACCCAAATGATTAGCTGGCGAACTGGCGACGTGGAATACGCGATTGATTACACATCTACAAAACCTATCGCAAAGAGTGAACTTATAAAAGTAGCTTCAAAAGCAGTTGAATAAAATGAGACTTGATGATGAAAATTGATTTGTACATTAACCAAGAAAAAAGCGACCGTTCCCGGTCGCTTTCTTAATTTCCTTATTCTTCTTCGTCTTCCTCTTGTTCTTCTGCTGTTTTCATTGCTTTTTTATATGCAAATCCTGCTATTAGGATGCTGATCTCATACAAGAGTATGAGTGGAACCGTCACCATCAAGTGTGAAATGAGCTCTGGTGGTGTAATCATACCTGCAAGTACGAGCAATACGAAGTACGAGTACTTACGAATTTTTCGTAAAAAGGCTGGTGTGACCAGACCGAGTCTCGTCAAGAACATGATGACAACTGGGAATTGAAATAGAATTCCGAACGGTAATGTCAGCCGGAACAGAAAGTGAAAATATTCATTAATGCCGTATTCTTCTTCCACTCCGAGCAGATCAGATAGTCCATTCATAAAATCTATGACGAATGGAAACAGAATGAAGTATGAAAAAGATATACCCCCTACAAACAAAAAGAATGTCAGCGGGATATACATTAAAGTCACCCTACGCTCTTTCTCTAATAATCCAGGACTAATGAACGCCCAAATTTGATAAAGCGCAACTGGTGATGTGATTAACAAACCAATAAGAAAGGCAAAATCAAGAAACACTGTAAGCGGATCGGTTAATTTGAACACATTCAGTTCCAATCCAGCTGCTTCTGGCGTTTGCTTCAAATATTGGATGAGCGGCATCGAGAGGAAAAATCCTGAAATAAATGCCGCCAAAAAAATAAGTATGACGATGAAAATTCTTTTTCTCAGTTCTTCAACATGGCTTTGAAGCGTCATTTGTCTTTCCGTCATACGAAACTACCTTCCTAACTAGTCCTGATCTTTGTTCTTCTTGTCTTGCTCATTGTCTTTATCTTTTTCTTTTTTATCTTGTTCGTTATCATCATCTACGAGGCCACTTGTCGCATTCTTGAATTCTCTTAATGTCTTTCCAGCTGCCTTTCCTAGCTCAGGTAACTTTTTCGGACCGAAAATCAACAATGCAACGACTCCGACAATAATCCAACTTCCTGGACCAAGCATATTGGTCACCTCCTCAAAAAATGTCTTATATTTATTTTTCCAACGGATAATTCTTCAAAAAGTAAATCAACGATTGGAGTTCAACTGCTAAATCTATATGATGAATCCTGACGTCATCTGGTACAGTTAGTCGAGCTGGTGTGAAATTCAAAATTCCGTTCACGCCTGTTTCGACAAGTTCATCTGCGACCGTTTGTGCTGTTTGAGCAGGAACGGTCAAAATAGCAACCGATACATCATTCGTTACATGCTTCTTCAAATCTTTCAAATCATAAATTGGAACACCGCTGATCTTCGTTCCAATTTTATTAGGATCAACATCAAACGCAAGTTCAACTCTCGTGTTGTCGTTTTTCAAAAAATTATAGTTCAGAAGGGCTGTCCCTAAATTCCCCACTCCAATCAGCATGACTTTCGTGACTTCATCTTGATCGAGTGTTTTTCGGAAAAAGGTTAGCAAGTAGTTTACATTGTAACCATAACCCTTCTTACCTAGTGCTCCAAAATAAGAAAAATCTCTTCGGATTGTCGCAGAATCCACTTTGACCGCTTCACTTAGCTCAGATGAGGATACACGTAGCTTCCCGGATGAGGATAAGTTTTTGAGAAAACGGTAATACAGTGGCAACCGTTTAGCAGTTGCTTGAGGTATTTTTTGTTCATCAACGCTCATAAGATCCCTCCAATCGATTTAGGAACACTATTATATATCGTGCCGGTAATCGCCATTCTTCCCACCCGTTTTTTCGAGTAGATAAGTCGGACCAATTATCATGCCTTTATCAATTGCCTTACACATATCGTAAACGGTCAAGCCAACGGCAGATGCCGCTGTCAGTGCTTCCATTTCAACGCCGGTATTCCCCTTTGTTTTCACGGTAACATCGATGATGAGCTCATATGTATTTTCTACCGTCCATTCAAATGTGATATCTACTGCTTTCAGTGGTAATGGATGACACATCGGTACGATATCAGGTGTTTTTTTTGCAGCCATAATCCCTGCTACTTGGGCAACGGATAACACATCACCCTTTTTGATACGATTGCCTTGAATCGCTTCATATATTTCCTTCGAAACGCGGACACTGCTTCGAACACGAGCTGTCCTAACCGTTTCTTCTTTATCAGATATATCGACCATCTTCGCTCGACCTTGGTCATTGAAATGCGTAAAATCGCCCATAATATCACCACCTAAGAGAGACTATACACCATTTTTCAACAAAAGTAAGGCTTGAAATAATTGAAAATATAACAAAACATTGAATATTGCACAGTTGCTTGCACTTTCCCCCATAGGCTACACTAAGATTAATACGAATGTGTCGAACAAAATCGAACAAAAAACAATAGTGTTCAAAAATTGATGAATAAGAAACAACCGGTTATGAAGTTCAACTAAGATCGTCACGTCCTGTGACAACGTTGAACTGAATCACATCCTGTGATCCTAAGGCACGACGGTTTTGAGGACCGGAGCGTATATGTTTAATACGTGAGGACCAGAGAAACCGAGTAACACTCACTGCCTAACTACGTCACGTCCTGTGACAACGGCAGTACTAGTACGTCCTGTACGTCGAAAATTCGTAGTTTATCATTCGTTGATTTTTGAACTTCCTTTATAGAGAGGTGTTACACATGATCGTCATGCAAGCCCAAGACATAACAAAATATTATGGTGCTGACCTTATTTTATCGAATATTAAACTTGAAGTACAATCCCGAGACCGAATCGCCCTTGTCGGAAGAAACGGAGCTGGTAAATCGACGTTGTTGAAGATCATCAGCGGTCACCTTTCTTACGACTCTGGTGCGATTATGAAGCCGAATGAAATTGAAGTCGGTTACTTAGCGCAGGACGCTGGTCTTGAATCAGAAAACACGATTTGGGATGAAATGATTGAAGTCTTTCACGACCTTCAACTAATGGAAGAACAAATCCGTGCGTTGGAATCAAAAATGGGACAAGAGAAAGTATTGAGTGATGAGAATCTTTACACCAAAGTACTCTCAGAATATGATTCCCTGCAACAAAGCTTTCAATTAAAAGGTGGATATCAATATGAAAATGATATCCGCTCGACCCTTCATGGCTTCCGTTTCTATGAAGAGGATTACAATAAACCGATTGCATCCTTAAGTGGTGGTCAGAAGACTCGACTTGCACTCGTTAAGCTCCTATTAACTCGTCCAGATTTGTTGATTTTGGATGAACCGACGAACCACCTGGATATACAGACATTAAACTGGCTAGAAACATACTTACAATCTTACCCCGGAGCCTTATTAATCGTTTCTCATGATAGATACTTCCTAGATAAAGTAGCGACCCAAGTTTATGAAATTTCGAGAACGAGAAGTAAGAAGTTTTTCGGTAATTACAGCAAATATCTTGAACAGAAGGCAGATCAGTATGAACAAGATGTAAGAGAATACGAAAAGCAGCAATCCGAAATTGCCAAGCTTCAAGATTTTGTGCAGCGAAATATTGCACGTGCATCCACTACGAAACGAGCTCAGAGTAAAAGAAAACAACTTGAGAAAATGGAAGTGATGGACCGGCCAGATGGTGGAGAGAAATCCGCTCAATTTGGGTTTAGAATTGAACGCAAAACTGGTAACGACGTATTAAAGTTGAACAAACTTGCGATCGGTTATGAAGACTCCATATTAGTTGATGATATTGATCTTCATGTTCAACGAGAAGAAAGCATTGCGCTTGTTGGTCCGAACGGGATCGGTAAATCAACGCTCATTAAAACAATCATGCACCCTGACCGGAAAATAGCGGGATCCCTTCAGTTCGGATCGAATGTGAAGATTGGCTATTATGATCAAGAACAAGCGGACCTGAACAGTAATAAAACGGTTCTTCACGAGCTATGGGACGAATTCCCCACTCATCCAGAAAAAGATATTCGTACCGTTCTCGGGAACTTCTTGTTCAGCGGAGATGATGTGTTGAAAGGCGTTAATGAACTCAGTGGTGGACAGAAAGCACGACTTGCACTTGCAAAACTCATGTTGCAAAAAGCGAATGTCCTTATTTTAGATGAGCCGACGAACCATCTCGACCTTGATAGTAAGGAAGTACTCGAAAATGCGTTAGTCGATTTTCCTGGAACCATTTTGTTCATTTCCCATGACCGTTATTTCATTAATCGAATTGCCACACGGGTTGTTGAGTTATCCACAACGGGTCTTGAAAACTTCCTAGGCGACTATGACTATTATCTTGAAAAGAAAGCAGAGCAAGCTGAATTCGAGCGTCTAGAGCGTGAAGAGCTTAATGAAAAGGAAGAAAACACGGTCAGTGACCAAAAAGAGCAATTCCATAACGACAAACAAGCGAAAAAAGAAGAGCGTAAAAGACTTCGCAGAATAGAAGAACTAGAAGCACAGATTGAAGAGAGCGAACAGAAGATTGAAGCGATTGAACACCAACTAAGCCAGCCCGACATCTTTCAAGATTTTGAGAAAAGCCAAGAGCTTAATGAACAACTTGAAAAAGCAAATCATGATTTAGAAACACTACTAGAAGAATGGGAAGGTTTACAAACGGTGTAGACTGGGAAATAAGGAGTTGATCCACACTTTACGAGGGTCAACTCCTCTTCTTTATTTATTAGTTTGCTCACATATACACACAATCCACAGGGTTATACACAGGGTAAACAGTGATTTTTAGGTTTTCTTGTCGTTTTTTCCACAATATCCACAGAATAACTCGAACTTATCCACATTTAGTTATTCACATCATTAAGTCTTTATTTCCCGATAGATTTCTTATGTTTTCCACAATGTTCACAACCTGTGGATAACGCTTTTCCACATCGAGATTCGACTCCATTCGACTTCGTTATACACCTTTCATGTATATTTATTCTTATTTGTATACACACTTTATGCACTGGACTGTATATCGGAAAATTTTTATAATTGCTTTTAGTAGGATCACCTGTCAGACTGATGGATGGTTACATTTTGAGAATAAGTAGGTGAGAAATTGATTGAAATCAGAAGTTCTACAATAACAGATGATGAAAACGACAAAGGCGTATTCGCCACTCGTGATATAAAAAAAGGGGAACTCATTCATGAAGCACCTGTGCTTCCATACCCGAATGAGGAACATGAACATATCGAAAAAACGCACCTTGCTGACTACGTTTTTGAATATGGGCTTCACCACTCAGCGTTTCTGTTAGGATATGGTATGATGTTTAACCATTCGTATCAGCCAAACGCCTATTATGACATTAACTTCGATCAACACACTTTCGACTTCTTTGCTTATAAAGATATCAAAGCAGGAGAAGAAGTATTCATAAACTATAACGGAGAGGTAGAGAACGATTCTCCACTTTGGTTTAACGAAGATGAGGAAGACGAAGAAGACAAAAGCGAATAATCGAGCGATTTCAAAACACCCAAGTTTAATGGGTGTTTTTTTTACTTTTGAAAATATTATTCGCCAAGAGATTCACACAGTAATTCACACCAAGGGCTTATTCAATAAAAGCCACCTTTTATGCAATAACAAATGAAATCCTATTAGCTGATTTAGTTAAGTAAGGTCCTTACCATACCCGATACTTTTAGCTTCAAAGCCCATGCTAAAATAAAATTGGTGTGCATCTTTTCTCTCTTTACGATTTCCACTATTTAAAGCTATTGCAGTAACGCCTTGATTTCTTGCCCAACTTTCGATTTCTTGCATTAACTTTTTTCCTATGCCTCTTCTTCTGTAATTTGAATCAACAACAAAGCTACAATTCGAACATAAGAACCATCGTATTCGTAAAACAAATCCGTACATAACCCTGCCATCCCAACAAGTTGATTCTCCACCTCTGCAACTAATGTATGATAGCATGGATTAGTAAAAATCTTTTCAAACCTCTGTTCAAACTGTTCTATCGCGGTTGGATAACCAAGTTGTTCGATTAAAGAGACCATTTGTGGAACATCAGTTTTTGTAGCTTCCCTAACCTTCATCTATACCTCCATTAATTTATTCAATACTATTCATCGTCTTAAGGAATAGCCCCCTTTACTTGAAGTCTTTTTTATAAATTCTTCTAATTAATTATTTAAATGAAGTTCTCTGCTAGAAGGTTAGCTAATCTAAAGATGAACTTTTTTATAGGCTGTTTTTGTGACTCTCAACACGTTAGCCATTAATTACCTTAGAATTCTCATTAAAATAACTTGAACTAGGGGACTTTAATATGATTGTAAGTAGAACTAATGCCATAAATGTACCAACAAGTGAAAATACTATGCAAATAAATTGTAAAGAGAACCATTCTGCCAGAAATCCCAGAATTAAAGTAAATCCAATTTGAATAATTCCTTGGATCATATCAGTAATACTGCCAAACCTCCCCATAATTTCAACTGGAACATTATTTTGAAAATAGGTTGCGAATCCTGTATTAGCAAATGCCATAAAGAAGCCTAAGAATACAAATGCTATAGTTGCAGTAATAAAATTAATTGATGAATAAAACATTACATACCCAAGAGAGGTTAACAACATTCCAACTCCTAAATAAAACTTTAATGGAATCTTTTTAGTTGCCATAGCTGAAAAGATTCCACCTGATATGGCTCCTAAACCAGTCAAACTCACGATAAATCCATAATCACGGTCTGATAATTCAAGGTTTTGTTTAATAAATGTGACTTCTTGCGAATCTAAAGCAAAACCGATTAACATTGCAGATTGGAAAAGAATATAAACAACTAGGAAATATTTTGCTTTTATAGAAAACATCTCAACTACTTTCCAATCATTTACAATAGTTTTCCAACCAATCGGATCTCTTGCTCCATTTGTATTTTCATCTACATTTGGAAGGAGAAAAATGAAGAATGCACAAATCATAAAGGTAGCTGCGTTAATAATAATGCATAACTCAGTACCAAAATAAATAATTAGTACTCCTGCTGTAGCAGGTCCAGTCAGAAATGCTCCTGAACCTGTCATGCTCATTATTGAATTGAACCTTTTTCTTCTCTGATATGGAATCAACTTTGTTATATAAACAGATGAAACAGGACCGAAAAATGTCCCAAAAGTATTTATTAATAGAAGTAGTAAATAGATTATCCAAAGTTCCCCAATAAAAGGAATGGTGAAAACTAGGATACCACGTACTATATCAATAAAAATCATAAGTTTTCTTTTGTTTACCCTATCAATTACACTTCCTGACCAAGTATTAGTGAGTAAAATCGCGATTGGTCTAATTATATAAAGACCTGCCACTGCTGCCGCTGAACCGGTTAAGTCCAATATGGTAATATTTAAGGCAATTAGGTATATCCAATTACCTATTTGAGAAACACCTATGGCTGATATTAATAAAATAGGCTTTTTCCATTCGCTCATTTACTCACCCTTTTCTCTTTACTTTAAAGATAAACTTAAAAAATTGGGATGATTACTTTTTATCAGTTAACCTTTTCTTCTAATACTTCCACTTGATCCTCTTCGCTTAGTCTCATTATTACAAATAAAGATATAACTCCGGAAAACAATATCATAATTCCGCAAATTAATATCACAAAACTTGCACTAGAAATTGTACCTATAAATCCATTTAGACCCATACCGATTAATGTAATAGTACTTAAAAAGCTCGTTATAACACTGAAAAACCTTCCTAGTTGATCATATGGGATTGCTGTTTGCCAAAATGTTGACGCACTTATATTGAATGTTGAATTGAATATACCGAGGAAAAAAGCTGAAACCATCATGAAATAAAGACTTCCAGACAATCCAATTCCCATGTAAAACAACCCTAACCCAGCAGTTGCTCCACCAAGCTGTACATGAAGTGACAATTTCTTTATATATTTTGAGCCGAAAATTGATGTTAAGATCATTCCACAACTGAGGGCACCTAAAATATATCCTACGAACTCAGCCTCGTAACCACTAGTATTAACATGAGCGGTAAAAGTAACATCAACACCTGCTATTCCAAACATAATAAATACATACATCATTAATATACTGATAATTACAGGAGATTTTGCAGGTGCTAATCCCTCAACCCAACGTTGCCAAAAGGTTTGAGTGTTCTTATTTTTTTCAACACTGATTTTAGTACCTTCAATGTTTTTGAATAACACTCCCATCAAAAAGGTACTAGCAATAACATAAGTTACTGCATCAATTACGAATCCTAAATTCTTTTCACTTTCAGGTAGAACTGCTAATACAGTTGCAGCTAAGCCTGGGCCAATTATTTTTACCAATTCACGAGTTGTTTGAAATGTTGCGTTTGCATCCATTAAATTTTCTTTATCAACAATATCAACAATAAACTTATTAAAAGCAGGATTTCGAAATGAGGAAACAAGGGCTAAGAAAAAAGCGGCAATGAAATAGATCCATAAATAATTTGGTAAGAAATATAGCGAACAAATACCTATCGCACTCACAATATTTGTGGTAACAATTACTTTAACAGGTCTTTTATTTTCAATAAAAACCCCTGCAACCGCACCTCCTATTAAACTACCAATACTTAAGCTTCCTGTTACTCCCATTGTTGTTAACAAAGATTTAGTTGAGCTATATGTCAACACGATTAACAACATATAACTAAACCAAGATCCTACTTCAGAAACAAACAGAGCAGCGGCTAACCTACGGAATTTTTGATTAGTCTTCACTAGCTTAAACATCTGAATCCCCCTATATTTTCATTTTAAAATTTTTTCATAATTCTAACTATTTATATTTTTATAGTATCCTACTAATTAGTTCATTTGTATTGATAAAATACTGAATTTTTATACGACTTATTAACTTATTTGCAAAGATATTTCTCAACAAAATTCAATATAAAAAACCCTTCATTTAGATAATCTTTATACTCTAAATGAAAGGTTCTGTACATATTCATATAAACTGTTTTATTTCTATGAAGTCACTCTCTAAAATCACAAATTTTATATGTTACCATCTAAGAAAATAATTTTAGGTTATTTGCCTTTAAATAATATATACTTGAATTCTTGTACATAAATTTCTCAGAGTAGTAGTGCCCCAGTTTTTCATAACACTCTCTTAAATTTAAATAATCCTCTTTTTCTTCAAAATAGCTTACAGCCTTAGTTAATAACTCTTGATACTCTTTAGAAGATTCATTCTTGTCGATTTCATATTTAAGAATCCAGAGTTTAAACGAATAACTATCTTCTATATTTTCAACATAAGATAAACCTTTATTAAGCCAGTTATATGATTGAGTATGATTTTCTATAATATAGTACTCTTTTGCCAACATATAAGTTGTTTGTATATGTAAATTGTTCTCGATGCTTTTTTTGTAATTTATTATTGCTTCAATGCTTTTTCCTCTATTTGAATTTACCAACCCCAAATTATGATAAGCTATGGATTGTATGTAATCGTTATTAGGTAAATATCTGGATGCCTTTAATGCTTTTGATAAATAAAGTTCAGCAGACTGGTCATCCCCTATACGGTTGTAGCCAATTCCTAAAAGAATATGACAATCAACACTTCTTTCATAATTAGCATTTTTATCAAAAGCTGCCAAAGCTTCATAGGCTGTAATAATCGACTTAGTATTACGCCCAAGTTTACTATATAAAATTGATAGCTGATAGATAAACTCTGGTTCATACCTATGCATTGCTTGGCTTATTTGCTTAGCCTCTTGATAAAAGCGTAACGAAGATTTATAATCCCCACTTAAATAACAATATAGTCCAGAAAAACTATTAAAAAAATATTTTAACTCATCTGAAAAAAATTTTGTTAGATTTTCAACTTTTTCTAAATAATGCTTTGCTTTCTTATAATCTTTTACTAACAAATAATATCTTGCATTGATTAACTTATATAAAGAATTGATAGTTGGATCTTCAACATCTTTAACTTTTAATTTAATTTCTTCCATTTTATTTTTTATTTGTATAATCTCACGTTGTTTAATAAGGGTATAAACATCTAATAATTGTTTTTTAAGTTCCGAATTTAAATTTTGATTATCTTCAAAATTTATATCTAATCGCTTACATAATAATTTTAATGTTTCTGGATTAGACTGAATGCTATCATTTTCAATTTTACTTAGATATGAAATTGAGCAAATCCCATTAGATAACTCATTTTGAGTTAGTCCTTTTTTCATTCTATGATAATATATCTTTGCTCCTCCAATCATTATTGCCTCCTATATTCGAAATAATTGATATTTGGTATTCTCAAATTTTTTGCTCTATATTGTATGTGACGTCTAATATTCCTTTCTCAAATTAAATAATAGTACTCAAATTACTTTCTTCAGTTTAAAATTTCCTCATAATAACAAAACAAATTTGAAGTATTTTAAATAAACCTCTTATTCCAGAAAACTGACCTTTTGTTGAGTAAAGAATTTTCAATAATTTACACCTCAATTTTAACATATTTTTCTAGTAAACTTTTATTGAAACCTCATACACAATTCACGGCCGTTCAATAATTTCTTCTACCTTTGTGAAGGGGTGAGAATACATCTTTTATTTAGGTACAACAAAAACGCACTGTGAATTTCATTGTGAAATCCAGTGCGTTTCGCTTTGATATTTATTTGTTTGCATCCCTGAAGTAATCCTGTTATCGGGCATTTGAGGTGGTTGATTTCAAAACTTACTCTTCCGTGAGTAAGACGATTTTTCCTAGTTTTCCTGCATTTTTGAAGTAAGTTTGAGCTTCTCTTGCTTGTTCTAGGGGAAAAGTACGATCGATGACTGGTTTTATTTTACCCTCTGAAATTGCATCAAGCATCCGTTTAAATTCTGACCTTGTTCCTAAAACGGACCCATATAAGGTAATGTGTTTTAAGTACATCGTGCGAAAATCGAGTTCCGTTTTCTGCCCTCCTGCAGATCCAGAAGTGCAGAATTTACCGCCCTTTTTCAACACTTGTAGGGAGGTTGCAAATAAAGCATCCCCAACGACATCTAATACAGAATCGATCGGTCCTCCGTTCACCTCTATTATTTCATCAGCAAGGCTTTCCGACTTATAAGACAGTACATGACTCGCTCCTAGTTCTTTCATTTTCGTTTCTAAAGCTAAGTCTCCAACGATTGCAATGACTTTCGCACCAAATACTTTGGAGGCAATTTGAACGTTCAAAGACCCCACACCACCGTTTGCGCCAGTCACCATTATCGTTTCATTAGGCTTCGCTTGGATTTGCTCAACCATATGCCATGCGGTCATACCGCTAACAGAGAAAACGGCGCTTTCAATATAGTTAGAAAGAGGCATTGGATAACAAAGGTCAGCAGGCCAGACGACATACTCAGCATATCCGCCGTCATATTCCGATCCTATGAAGGACATATCTTCAGAAATATGCTCGAGCCCCTCTTCGCCACTTGATGTAAATGGGAACAGTACCACATCCCTGCCCATCATGCTTTCATTGACTTGACTTCCTACTTTTACAACTTTTCCTGTAATATCAGACCCAGGAATCCTCGGAAACTGAACGCCTTCTGGTCGCCATCCGGATTTCCCTTCAGTACCGTAAGCGCCTTCTCTCATCCAAATCTCCGTGTTATTAATTGCGCAAGCCTTTACTTGTATAAGGACTTCATTGCTCTTAGGCTCTGGTATCGGCTTTTCTACAATTTCTAATTGATCTACATCTCCGTACCCTTTAACTTGTACAGCTTTCATCATATCCTCACCTTTCAAAGTTTCCTCATTCATTCCTCTATAGACCTTACCAAATTTGAATAACACCTTAAAGAATATCCACTTTAAGGTGTTAGGCTTAGAAAGCCTCCAGATCAAGCCCTGGATTGCCGTTCAGTTTCATGTCGGCACGCTTTCCTTTGTTGTATTCAATTGATCCAGCTGCGGCGATCATCGCTGCGTTATCTGTACATAACCATAATGGCGGGATCGACAACTTGATGTCCGTTTCTTCAAACCGTTCTCTTAATCTCGCTCGCAATCCTTTATTGGCAGCAACCCCACCAGCTACTACGATTTGCTTCACGTCATAGGCTACGGCCGCGCGATGTGCTTTTTCTACTAAAACATCGATTACACTTTCTTGGAAGCTTGCCGCTAAATCGTTCGGGCTAATTTCTACACCACGTTGTGTAGCATTATGAAGTGTATTGATGACTGCTGATTTCAAGCCACTGAAGCTGAAATCGTACGAATCAGGCTCTAACCATGCGCGTGGTAAGTCGATCGTCGCTGTTCCTTCTTGAGCGAGTTGATCGATATGAGGACCACCTGGGTAAGGAAGCTTCAACGTACGCGCGACTTTATCATATGCTTCACCAGCTGCGTCATCTCTCGTTTCTCCGATAATTTCAAATGAACCGTGCTCCTCCATATATACGAGCTCCGTATGTCCACCCGATACGACTAAAGCGAGCATTGGAAATTCCATCGGCTCCATCAACCTATTGGCATAAATGTGACCTGCGATATGGTGCACTGCTACAAGCGGTATACCATGAGCGAGTGCGAGTGCTTTGGCGGAATTAACCCCAATTAATAAAGCGCCGACAAGCCCTGGTCCTTCCGTCACTGCAATAGCGCTCAAATCTTCAAATTCAACCCCTGCTTCTTTCATCGCTTCTTCTATGACAATTGTAATTTGTTCAACGTGATGGCGTGATGCAATTTCCGGTACCACACCACCGAATCGTTTATGACTTTCTATTTGAGAGGCTACGACATTCGAAAGCAGTTCAGTTCCATTTTTTACGATAGATGCTGCCGTCTCGTCGCAACTCGTTTCAATCCCAAGTATGATTTCATCTGTTTTCATTACAAATTCACCCACATTACTAATGCATCTTCACCATTATCAGTATAATAATTTCTGCGAATTCCGCCATTTTCAAATCCATATTTACGGTATAATTTCTGTGCGACTTCATTGCTAAGTCGGACTTCAAGCGTCATTGTCTTTGCTCCCATGCTCTTTGCTTGTTCGATCGACTTCTTCATGAGCGCATCTCCATATTTTTTCCCTCGATACGTCGGAATAATTGCGATGTTGGTAATATGCGCTTCATCGATAATGACCCAAATTCCGCAATATCCGACAGGTTGATCGTCTACTTCTAGAATCAAGTAAGTCGCAAATTGGTTATTTTCAATTTCATTATGAAAAGCAATCCTACTCCAAGGATTAGGGAACGAAGCTTCTTCAATTTTCATTACATCATCAATATCAGCTAACGTCATGACTCGAAACGTTAAGTTTTCCACCATGTAAGGCACCTACTTTTTTTGATTAGCGATCCACTTTGCTTCTGCTTCAGCTAATTGTAAGTAGCTTGGTGTAAAAGCATGGGGATCCTCATTCTCCCGGCTAACCCCGAGTGCAGCCAGTTCAGACGATCGCGGATTGTGGTCTGCAATTTGACCAAATATCGCTTTATCTCCCATCAGTTCCACGATTTTTTCCTGATGAAGAGGAAGATCATTTCCTAAAAACAAGACACGCTTGGCGTCTTCTTTCAAAATATCAATCCAATCGGTCAATTGAATAATTCGTTCTTCTTGGACCATCTGGAAGACCCCGTCGATATTTCCGTACAAACCTGTATAAATCTGACCACGTCTGCCATCAAACAAAGGACATACGAGCCCGTCAAAATATTTGCCGTTACGAGCAACGACTTCAAGACTCGATACGCCTGTAACCGGGATGTTCAACGACCAAGCCATCGTTTTCGCAACAGAAACACCGATCCGCACCCCTGTATAGGAACCAGGTCCTTTTGCTACTATGATTTTATCTAATTCGTTCGGCTTTACATCGACTTCTTGTAAAAGATTTTCAATCGCTGGCATGAGACGGACAGAATGGTTTTTCTTCATATTTGTCGTCAATTCCCCTACGATCCGGTCGTCTACGATAACGGAAACGCCCATGACAAGATTCGATGTATCAATTGCCAGTGCTTTCATATCTATACTCCTCACATAACCTTTTGAAACGTTCACCCTTCGGCTCTAAAGTCAGCTCACGCTCATCATCATTCAGACGACGAATCGTAATGTCGAGCCGTTCAGAGGGCAAGAAATCTTCTATAATATGCGCCCATTCGACGACCGTCACGCCTTCCCCTTCAAAGTACTCATCAAATCCAAGGTCTTCTTGGCTGTCCTCTAGACGATAAACGTCCATATGATATAACGGTAGCCGTCCTTGATATTCGCGAATAATCGTGAAAGTCGGACTTTTGACGACTCTTTTTATATGTAATCCTTTAGCAAGTCCTTTCGTAAACGTCGTTTTCCCTGCGCCTAAATCACCTTCTAAAGTAATTAAGTCTCTGGGCTGTAGAAGCTCACCAAGCTGTTCGGCCGCCTCCATCGTTTCTTCTGGACTTTTTAATATCAATTTATAAGCATTCATTTTCTATCACCTTTACCATTTCACGTGAAATGATTGTATCCTTTTTTATCAATCGGCATAAGCCCATTTTTGCTATTCAGACTCACTTTCGATGGTCCTTCAGAAACGGTTCCAATTTGATGGATCGTTTGACCATTCTTTTCGAATAAATTGCTAAGTGAAATCCAATGCTCTGCAGATACCGTACCGATTAATTGAAAATCCTCTCCGCCATTTAGCATCCAATCAAGTACATTCTTTTTGTCGAAAAATGAGAGTGCTTCAATAGTGGGAAGCTTGTCTTCGGCAATGACGATATGAACCTGACTTGCCTCAGCAATTTCGTGCGCTTCACTTGCAAGTCCGTCACTCACATCGTTTAAGGCAATTCTATACCCACTTTCAGATAGAAGCAACCCAGCTTTTACTTGTGGTGTTGGTAGTTGGTGAGCTTTCGTTAGCTCTTCAATTGGCTTGTCGCTGTGCGCTTCTTCTAACAGTATACTCAAGCCCGCGGCTGATAAACCAACTGGACCTGTTAAGAACAGTACGTCACCAGGCTTCGCATTTCTTCGTAAAAGCTTCCTGTCTTGTTTCACTCGCCCGTGTGCTGTGACGGATATCGTGAGTGGACCGCTCGTCGAAACGGTATCTCCGCCAATCAAGTCCATCTCATAAGACTCCGCGAGTTCTGACATCCCGCGGTAAATGTCATCGAGCTCAGTCTCAGTCCAGCCATTAGGTATCGCAATCGATACTAGATAAAACTTCGGCTGTCCGCCCATCGCGGCAATGTCGCTCATGTTCACAGCAAGTGCTTTATAACCGATCTGATAAGGGGTCATCGTTTTACGATTGAAATGAATGTTTTCGACCATCGTATCCACACATAAAATATCGTCATATCCTGATTCTGGACGAATGAGCGCCGCATCATCACCGATTCCTTCAATAAGCGTCGGTTGATGAGTCTTATTCGGTTTAATACGATTGATAAATTCGAATTCATCCTTCATTTAAAAGACACCCCCTATTGATTTAACTGATTTTCGCGCAACTTGTGGAAGTTTCTGCTCCTCTTGTGGAACTCGGTAACATCTTACTACATATAAAGATGATTTTTGACACAAAAATCTTTCCTTATACGAACAGTCATAATTCTTCGCTCTTACTTGTGGAACTTTTCCTTTCACTCGGGGAAATTTCCTCTCAACTCGTGGAACTTCCTGCTCCTCTTGTGGAACTTCCTGCTCCTCTTGTGGAACTTTCCCCTCAACTTGTGGAACTCGGTACCTTCCTACTACAAAATGAGCCCACCAACTTCATCACATTCAGACAATCAAAAACCTTAGGATTCAATCCTAAGGTTTTTCTTACATTATTTTATCTTATTTCAATATAAAATCATAATCCGATGATTGAACGGTTCACGACATTGAAGTGAGGCGCTGTTCCTCTGTGTATCGCTTGCTTAAAGACCGATACAGCTCAATTTTACTTAGATCGACGTTTCCACCGCTGACGATACAGCCGATACGTTGCCCGATTTCGACTTTGTTGCAAAGTAGTGATGCAATAGCGGTTGCGCCTGCCCCTTCGACAAGTGTCTTCTCCCTTTCCAGCATGAACAGAATGGTATAGGCAATTTCTTCATCACTAACCGTCACCATATCGTCTACATATTGCTCGATGATCGGGTACGTTCTTTTCCCCGGCTTTTTCACTAGAATCCCATCTGCAATGCTCGCGACATGATTCAGGTTCCCTTTATTTTTCCCTGTAAAATGATTGTAGGTCGCAGGCGCTCCGGCAGATTGTACTCCGACCACTTTTATGTGAGGGTGGAAGCTTTTCGCTGCAACCGCCACGCCTGAAATCAATCCGCCTCCTCCGACAGGAACAACAATTGTATCTAAGTCTGGACATTGCTGCATCATTTCTAAAGCGACGGTCCCTTGTCCAGCCATCACCTTTTCATCATCAAAAGCATGGACGAATGTGGATCCTTTCGCTAGCATTTCTTCACTTGCAGCTGTAAACGACTCTTGATACGTCTCGCCAATCAATTGAATGTCCGCTCCATACGATCGTGTCGCTTCCACTTTCGCACGTGGTGTTTTATTCGGCATGAAGATTTTTGCCGAAATACCTCGTTCAGATGCAGCGAGCGCTACACCTTGCGCATGATTGCCAGCGGATGCACAAACAATTCCTCGATCAGCTTCTTCATCCGTTAATGAGCAGATTTTATTCAATGCGCCTCTTAATTTGAAAGAGCCTGTCCTTTGCATGTTTTCTAACTTTAAAAACACTTGCCGGTTCGTTAGTTGATTCAACGTATGTGACTGTTTCAACGGTGTTCGATGGACAGCATTCATGATATTTCCCGCTGCTTCGACAACGTCCGTCCTGTTTAGTAAATTCCCAACACACTTCACTCCTGTCGTAATATTTCATATTGTTCGATTTGGTTCTCATACGAGAGCGTAATCGATATTTCATCCCAGCCATTCAAGAGCATCTCTTTCCAATACGCATCGATTTCAAATTGTGCTTGAAACCCATTCTTGTCGCTTACCGTTTGTTGCTCTAAATCGACTGTAAGCTCATCTGCGTGATCCATTAACCTACGAACATCCTGAGCATTCAACTCAACTGGTAACATACCGTTCTTCAAACAGTTGTTATAAAAAATGTCAGCAAAACTTGGCGCGATGATGACTTGAAAACCGTAATCTTGTAAAGCCCACGGTGCGTGTTCACGTGAGGATCCACAACCGAAATTCTCACCACCCACTAGTATAGATGCGCCTTCGTATTGCGGATCGTTCAACGGAAAATCTTCTTTTACAGATCCATCCGAATGGTACCTCCAATGATAGAAGAGGAATTGACCAAAGCCTTGCCGATCGATTTTCTTCAAGAACTGTTTCGGTATAATCTGATCTGTATCCACATGATCCCGATCTAGCGGGAAGATTTTACCTTTTACTTCGTTAATTCCTGTCAACTCACTCACTTCCTTTAATGTGGAACTGCCATCATTTCACGTACATCTGTAAAATAGCCTGTAATAGCTGCCGCTGCTGCCATCGTCGGGCTCACGAGGTGTGTTCTTGCATCGTTCCCTTGTCTACCTTCGAAATTACGGTTCGATGTAGACGCACACCGTTTACCTGGTGGTACGATGTCATCATTCATCGCGAGACACATGCTACACCCGGATTCGCGCCATTCAAAGCCTGCTTTTAGAAAAACATCATCCAACCCCTCTTGCTCAGCTTGCGCTTTTACGAGTTGTGAGCCCGGTACTATTAGGGCGGTGACATCAGGATTCACTTTCCTGCCTTTGACAACTTCTGCTGCTGACCTTAAATCACTAAGCCTTGAATTCGTACATGAACCGATAAATACATAATCGATCGGGACTTCGTTGATCGCCTTTCCACCTTCTAAGTCCATATAAGTGAGTGCTCGTTGAGTAGCCAACTGCTTCGTCTCTTCGTTAAAATCTTCTGGTCGAGGGATCCTGTCATGGATCCCTACCCCCATTGACGGATTCGTACCCCAAGTCACTTGAGGTTCAATCTCCGCACCCTTTATCGTGAGCGATTGATCATAGGTCGCACCTGCATCAGAAGCGTACGATTGCCACTTAGCTAAAATCTGATCAAATGCAACGCCATCAGGTACATGTCGCTTCCCCTTCAAATAATCGAATGTAACTTCGTCAGGGCTGATGATGCCCGCTTTCGCACCTGCCTCAATCGACATGTTGCAGACGGTCATCCGCTCCTCCATCGACAGGTTACGAATCGCTTCACCTGTGAATTCGATGACATGACCAGACCCTACGCTAACGCCGAATTTAGCGATGATACCTAAAATGAGATCCTTCGCAGTCACGCCAAAACCGAGCTCTCCTTCTACTTTAATTTGCAACGTTTTCGGTTTCGCCTGCCATAGCGTTTGGGTCGCCAACACATGTTCTACTTCACTCGTACCGATGCCAAACGCAAGTGCTCCAAATGCACCGTGAGTAGAGGTGTGACTGTCACCGCAAACAATGGTCTTGCCTGGTTGGGTCAAGCCAAGCTCAGGCCCGATAACATGAACGATACCTTGATCAGGGTGATGAATGTCAGCAAGCTCGATCCTGAATTGCTCGCAATTTTCCTTCAGCCTAGTCATTTGTGTTTTCGACACTTCGTCCTTAATCACATCTCGGTGGATCGTCGGGACATTGTGATCCATCGTCGCAAAGGTCAATTCCGGTCTCCTGACTGTCCGGCCCTTCATTCTGAGACCTTCGAAGGCTTGAGGTGACGTTACTTCATGAACGAGGTGGAGATCGATATACAAAAGATCTGGTTTACCCTCTTCTTTATAAACAACGTGTTCATCCCACAGTTTTTCAATGATATTCTTTGGCTTCAATTTCGACTCCTCCACAACGTGTGTCTGTTCATTCATTCCCTTACATATAGGCGGCTAAAATACCCGAAATTGCATAATTTGGCGTAAAATGTTCTACGACGAAATCGCTCATCTCATCGGTTTTCACTACTGGATGGATTTTTTCATGACCGCTTAAATCGCCTGTACGGTAACCAGCCTTCAGAACCTCATTAATTGCTTGGTCGATCATTTCCGCTTCCTCATGCAATCCAAAGGAATGTCTCAGCATCATCGCAACCGATTGAATCATACCTAGTGGATTGGCTAGGTTCCTGCCAGCAATGTCTGGAGCAGAACCGTGAACGGGCTCGTAGACACCGAAAGTATCCTCTCTCAAACTAGCTGAAGGCAACATGCCGAGGGACCCTGTCAGCATGGAAGCCTCATCACTCAAGATGTCTCCGAACATATTCTCGGTTACGATTACGTCAAACTGCTTCGGTTGATAAACAAGCTTCATCGCTGCAGCATCTACAAGTAAATGCTCAACCTCAACAGTTGGATACTCGGTTGCGACTTCATTTACGACTTCACGCCACATTCTGCTCGATTCAAGCACGTTCGCTTTATCGACTGAAGTCAATTTCTTGCGCCTTTCGGACGCCAGTTGAAATGCTTTATGCACGACTTTTTCAATTTCTTTCTTTTCGTACTGAAGCGTGTCGACAGCTATCTCACGATTTTTGCCTCTTCTTTCACGAGGTTCACCAAAATAAAGTCCACTTGTCAGCTCTCGTACGATAACGAAATCGACATCTTTAACGACGCTCGGTTTCATAGGTGAAGCATCTTGAAGTGATTCAAATGTCTTGACGGGGCGAAAGTTCGCAAACAGGCCAAGCTCCTTGCGAAGTCCAAGTAATCCTTTTTCTGGCCGGAGATCTACGGGATTGTCTTCCCACTTCGGTCCTCCGACAGCGCCAAGCAATACCGCGTCACTTTGTTTACAAAGATCTAGCGTTTCCCTTGGTAGAGGTGTGCCATGATGATCAATTGCAGCACCACCAATTTTTCCTTGGACAATCTCGAATTCATGTCCATATTGGTCTTCGACAGCTTTTAATACATCGAGCGCACCGTTTAACACTTCTTGTCCAATTCCATCTCCAGGTAGTACTGCCACTTGCTTTTTCATCATAATCCCTCCATTTAATAAAAGTCTGTTATCTTAAACTGTCACTTTTTGCTTTTCTCGGTGATGGACGCTTCTTACTCGGTTGACTGCATCTAGGTATGCGCGAGCTGAAGCTTCTAATACGTCCTGTGCTGTGCCTCTTCCACTCGATTGATGGTCGTTATACGTCACTTGGACGTACACTTCAGCCAGCGCATCTCTTCCTCCGCCGACAGAGTGAATCTTGTAATCCAGTAACACTACTGAATCTTCTACTAGTTTTTCAATCGTATTGTAGATCGCTTCGACACTACCAAAA
This sequence comes from Pseudalkalibacillus berkeleyi, assembly GCF_021608225.1. Taxonomy (NCBI): domain Bacteria; kingdom Bacillati; phylum Bacillota; class Bacilli; order Caryophanales; family Fictibacillaceae; genus Pseudalkalibacillus; species Pseudalkalibacillus berkeleyi. The sequence goes on along the minus strand of NZ_JAKIJS010000005.1, from coordinate 10,536 downwards.
CCCGTTGCCGCTTCCTGCTGGTAGACGCCTTCGGGATTAACGACAGCGATTGTGGCGGTTGGAATGTTATCCATGCCATATTGGACTTGTAAACTCTTTAACTCATAAATCGGTGTGCCATCCGCTTCGGTTTGTTTTTCCATTAGAATCGCGAATAAATCCTCATCTGAAATTTCCTTTTTCTTATCCGCTAAGTCTTTGAACATTTTAAACGCATCGTTCAACTTCTGATCGGTCAGTTCGAATCCCATTTCTTTGACCCTCATCCTAAAAGCGTGTCGACCGGAGTGTTTACCGAGAACAAGTCGGTTCGTTTGTACACCGATCAATTCCGGACTGATGATCTCGTATGTTGTTTTTTCCTTCAACACACCGTCTTGATGAATGCCAGATTCGTGTGCAAATGCATTATTTCCGACAACAGCTTTGTTTCCAGGTACGCTCATACCTGTCAACTTGCTAACGAGGTTGCTCGTTCGCTTCAGCTCATCTAGCTTCAAGCCCGTTTTTGCTCTGTATATGTCTTCACGAATATGAAGCGCGACCGCGATTTCCTCAAGACCTGTGTTACCAGCTCTTTCACCGATTGCATTGATCGTTCCTTCCACTTGATCTGCGCCATTTTCAATCGCTTTGAGTGTGTTCGATGTCGCCATGCCTAAGTCATTATGACAATGCGCAGACAGCTTTACGCGGTTGATGTTCGGTACATTTTCCTTAATGAAGCGAAACAACGCGCCGTACTCTTCTGGTGACATATAGCCGACCGTATCAGGTAGATTGATGACGGTCGCACCTGCGTCAATCACTTCCTTAATGATTTTCACTAAAAAGTGCTTGTCGGACCTGCAAGCATCCTCTGCTGACCATTGGACGTGCGTGAACTTTTCGCTTGCGTATTTTACCGATTCAACTGCTGTTTCAAGTACTTGATCGGTCGTCATTTTCAACTTGTACGTCATATGGATCGGTGATGTTGCTAGAAAGATATGAATCCGCGGTTCAACAGATCCTTTCAACGCTTCCCATGCAGCATCAATGTCATTTTGATTTGCTCTTGAGAGCCCGGTAACCGAACTCCCTTTTACCGCTTCCGCAATGCGTTTGACCGATTGTAAATCTCCATTGGATGCTGCCGGAAAACCCGCTTCGATAATATCAACATTTAGCCGCTCCAACTGATAGGCGATTTCCATTTTTTCTAAAAGGTTCAAGTTCACGCCAGCCGATTGTTCACCGTCTCTTAGCGTCGTATCGAAGACATCAATCTTTGCCACTGAACACCACTTCCTTTTTTTCGTCCTTTTTGATGAACGGCATCAATTCTCGTAACTTTCTACCGACGACTTCGATTTGGTGATCTTGTTCGCGTTTGTTTGTCGCATTGTATTCCGGACGATTCGTCTGATTCTCAAGAATCCATCCTTTTGCGAACTTACCAGATTGAATGTCTTCTAATACCTCTTTCATTCTCGCTTTTGTTTCTTCGTTTACGACGCGTGGTCCTGAAACGAAATCTCCCCATTGAGCTGTATCAGAAACGGAATATCTCATGCCTTCAATGCCACCTTCATACATGAGATCTACGATCAGCTTAAGCTCGTGTAAACATTCGAAATAGGCGACTTCGGGTTGATATCCTGCTTCAGTTAATGTTTCAAATCCAGCTTTTACAAGAGAGGTGAGTCCTCCGCAAAGGACGGCTTGTTCACCGAATAAATCCGTTTCGGTTTCCTCTTGAAATGTCGTTTCTAAAATCCCTGCTCGTCCAGCTCCGATTCCTTTCGCATATGCTAATGCTAGATTGTCAGCTTCACCTGTTACATTTTGAAGGACGCCGAATAATGCGGGAACGCCTGCACCACTTTCGAACGTCCGGCGCACGAGATGTCCAGGTCCTTTCGGTGCTACGAGGAACACATCGACATCCTTTGGTGGTACGACTTGATGGAAATGGACGTTAAATCCATGTGCGAACGCTAATGCTTTTCCAGGTGTCAGCCCTGGTTCGATTTCATTCTTATATACAGTCGGTTGCCACTCATCTGGCAAGAGGACCATCACGACATCCGCTTCTTCACTAGCTTCACGAACCGTTTTTACCGAAAAACCGTCACTCACGGCTTGGTCCCATGACTTTCCTTTTCGAAGTCCTACTACTACCTCATGGCCGCTGTCTCGTAAATTTTGTGCGTGTGCATGACCTTGTGAGCCATAGCCGACCACCGCTACTTTCCTACCTTGTAATACCTCACCCTTCACATCATCGTTATAATAGACTTTGACCATTTCCATTCATCCTTTCTATTTGAGTAGTGTGTATTGCTTAATATCGGTTACTGATTTCTGAGATCCGCGTGCGAATGCGGTAACGCCTGTCCTCGATAGTTCTTTAATGCCATAAGGCTTCAAAAGCTCAATAATCGCTTCAATTTTTTCCGTATCACCGGTCACTTGAACGATCAGGGTATCCCTTGATAAATCTATAATTAGTGCCCTGAATGGCTCGACGATTCCGTTGATTTCGGCTCGCGTCTGTCCGTTCGCAAGGACTTTAATGAGCGCTAGCTCCCTTGCGACAATCGCTTGATTCGTAATATCTGAAACTTTGAGAACATCAATCTGCTTGTTGAGTTGCTTCAACAACTGCTCAATCTGTCGATCATCCTCCACGGAGACGACGAAGGTCATTTTAGAAATACCTTCTGTTTCGGTATGCCCGACGGTAATGCTTTCAATATTGAAATGACGCTTCGTAAAAAGACACGTTACGCGATTCAGAACTCCACTTTGGTTTAAAACCGTTGCCGTTACGATTCTTCGTTTCACGGTCTCACCCCGATCATTTCGTGAAGTCCTGTTCCTGGAGCGACCATTGGGAATACGTTTTCCTCTGGACAAACTCTACAGTCGATTAAGACAGGCTCATCATCATGGAGCACTTCAGATAATAACGCCCTTGCTTCGTCTATATTAGAAGCTTGATAGCCTCTCACTCCGTAACATTCAGCAAGTTTGACGAAATCAGGTTGTGTCATGAATACGGACTGTGAATAGCGCTTTTCGTAAAAAGCCTCCTGCCATTGCCTTACCATCCCCATTGCACCGTTATTGACGATAACCACTTTTACGGGAAGGTTCATTTCTTTTAAAAGGATCATCTCTTCGGACGTCATTTGGAATCCGCCGTCTCCAACGATACTGATGACTTTCTTGTCTGGCTCTGCGATTTGAGCTCCAATTGCGGCTGGAAACCCGAATCCCATCGTCCCAAGTCCTCCTGAAGTCACCCATTTATGTGGCTCGTTGAATGTATAATACTGTGCTGCCCACATTTGATGCTGACCGACATCTGTCGTCACAATTGCTTCACCTTGCGTAATCAAGTGAATGTCTTTCATTAATTGTTGTGGAGAAATGACTTGTTTAACCTCTTTATTCCAGTACGGATATTCAAGCTTATATCCGTCCAAATGCTGGAGCCAATCTTCACTTAACGCTGGTGTTCCTTGTTCATCTAAAAGGCTCAGCATCGCTTCCTTCGCATCAGCGACAATCGGAATTTGTGTTGCGACATTCTTACCAATTTCAGCAGGATCAATATCGATATGGGCAACCGTCGCTTCTGGTGCGAAAGTTTTCAAATTGCCTGTAAGTCTGTCATCGAACCTTGCACCGACGCTAATTAATAAATCACTCTCATACAACGCCATGTTTGCGGCGTAACAGCCATGCATGCCGCCCATTCCGAGGAATAGAGGATGTTCAGCTGGGAAGGCACCCAATCCGAGCAAAGTATGAACGACCGGAATATGCTTCGCTTCAGCTACCGCTCTTAGTTGTTCAGATCCTTTGGCGTGTAGCACACCTGCGCCGGCTAAAATGACCGGTTTCTTTGCGGTCTCGATTGCTTCGTTCAGCTTCTTGATTTGTAGGAGGTTCGGTCTTTTCGTCGGTTGAAAACCAGGTAGATGGACGGGACAATCAAAACTGACGTCTGAAACCGATGCAGAAACATCCTTCGGAATATCGACCAGTACCGGTCCTGGTCTACCCGTCTTTGCAATATGAAACGCTTCTTTTACAATTCTCGGAAGGTCTTTCAAATCACGAACCTGATAATTATGCTTCGTAATCGGCATCGTTACGCCGGTTACATCCGCCTCTTGAAAAGCATCTGTTCCGATCACACCAGAAGCGACCTGGCCCGTGAATATAACGAGTGGCAATGAATCCATCATCGCATCCGTAATCCCTGTCACAAGATTAGTAGCCCCTGGTCCCGATGTGGCAATAACAACCCCTGGCTTTCCAGAAATTCTTGCGTACCCTTCAGCAGAATGGATCGCGCCTTGTTCATGTCTTGCCAGTACGTGCTTGATCGGATTACGGTACAGTGCGTCATAAATCGGGAGTACTGCTCCTCCCGGGTAACCGAAAACGACATCAACATCTTCTTGCTTCAAGGCATGAATAAGAGTCTCGGCACCAGTTAACCGCTGCTCTTGAGGTTCTGCCTTCACATTAGCCTTCATTTTGATCTCCTCCCTTTATTCGAAAAGTGTAAGCGCAATGGTAGTCACGAAGGTCACTGGAAGACCTTTGAGGAGCCTGTCGCCGCCGCAAGAGGTCTGAAGTGATCCGAGAGACTGTGCGCTGGAACTAGACATTACATCGTCGGCCTTCCATCAACTTTACTTTTGAAAGCTTTAAAACAATACAAAAAGCCTTTCCACCCACTACGACACGGTTTCGTTTCGTAAAGGATGAAAAGGCTCAATTCCTTTTCATGGTACCACCTTTGTTCATAGCATCTTCACAGACACTATCTCGGCGAGTCCAGCAAAATCTCAAGACTACACTTTTTTGATAACAGGTGTTTCTAAAAGAATCACCTGACCTCATTTACTAGCAACAAGCGTTCAATGTGGTACTCAGAGGAGATGTCACGAATGGATGTATTACCGGCTTCCAGCATGACCGGCTCTCTGTAAATACGTCTTCCATCCACTTTTCCCTCGTCAACGTTTTATCCTTATCAAACTTTTAAAATGCCACCTGTACTTGCTGATGTAACTAGCTTTGCATATCGAGCGAGATAGCCTTTCTTAATTTTCGGTTCAGGCTGAACAAACTTTTGTCTCCGCTCGGTTAATTCTTCTTCTGAAACCATCAGGTTAATCGTTCTATTTTCTAGGTCAATAAAAATTGAATCTCCATTTTCAACTAAAGCGATCGGTCCACCTTCAGCTGCTTCTGGTGAAATGTGTCCGACGGATATTCCTCGTGATGCCCCCGAAAAACGTCCATCCGTAATGAGGGCGACGTCTTTATCTAATCCACGACCTGCAATCGCTGCGGTTGGCGCGAGCATTTCTGGCATCCCAGGTCCACCTTTCGGGCCTTCATATCGGATGACAACGACATCTCCTTTTTGTACAGTGCCATCATCAATACCTTGTTGGGCTTCATCCTGGGTGTCAAAGCATATCGCTCTTCCCATGAACGTTTTGATCGAAGGATCCACTGCACCAACTTTAATGACACCGCCGTCCGGTGCGATGTTGCCATTCAACACCGATAATCCACCAACCTTACTATACGGATTGTCCTTCTTCCGGATCACTTGTTCATTTTTAATTGGATAGTCCTTTACCCGATCAGCCAGGGACGTCCCTGAGACGGTGATCCGATCTTTGTTAATCAATCCATCAATTTGACAAAGCTCATTGATAATTGCACTAATGCCACCAGCTTTCTCAACATCATCCATCGTGTAATCTGACGCTGGACTAATTTTAGCTAAGTAAGGCGTCCTTTCAGCAATTTCATTGATTCGGTTAAAATCGTAGTCAATCTCTGCCTCGTTCGCAATTGCAAGCGTATGAAGAACAGTGTTCGTTGAGCCACCCATCGCCATATCTAGAGCAAATGCATCATCAATGGCATCCTTCGTCACGATGTCCCTTGGCTTGATATCCTTCTTAATCATATCGACGAGGTTGTGTGCAGCTTGTCGAATCAGCTCATGACGCTTTTGGGAAGTCGCGACAATCGTTCCGTTACCTGGTAAAGCTAGTCCAACCATTTCCATAAGCGAATTCATCGAATTTGCTGTAAACATACCAGAGCATGAACCACATGTTGGACAAGCATTTTGCTCGATATCAAGAAGTTCCTCTGAGCTCATCGTTCCTGATTGGTGTTTGCCTACACCCTCAAATACGGATACGAGTGATAAAGGTGCACCGTCTTTTGATTTACCGCCTTCCATAGGACCACCGGAAACAAATACACTCGGGACATTCGTTCTTGCTGCTGCCATTAGCATACCTGGTGTGATTTTGTCACAATTCGGTATGAAGAAGACCCCATCAAACCAGTGTGCATTGATGACCGTTTCTGCTGCATCCGCAATGACTTCCCTGCTGGGTAGAGAGTACCTCATGCCGATGTGACCCATGGCAATGCCATCATCGACACCGATCGTGTTGAACTCAAATGGAATGCCACCAGCTTCTCGAATCGCTTCTTTTACAACTTCTGCAAACTTATTTAAGTGCATATGACCCGGAATAATATCGATATATGAGTTACATACACCGATAAATGGCTTTTCAATATCTTTCGTCTTTACACCCGTCGCTCGCAGTAAACTCCGATGGGGTGCACGGTCAATTCCTACTTTGATCATGTCACTACGCATCTCATCACCCCAACTATTTACCCTGCTTGAACTTCTTTTCGAGTATAGATTTTGTGTCCATCTTCCGTTACCGTTTGTCTGAATGATTCTAATAGCTGCTTCGTAATTTTTCCTGGACTGCCATCACCGATTTGACGACCATCCACTTTCACGACACCAATGACTTCAGCGGCCGTTCCTGTTAAGAAAACTTCATCTGCCGTAAAAACATCATGTCTTGTAAATACTTCTTCACGCATTTCAAAGCCTCGTAACTGTGCAATTTCCATAATTGCATTCCGAGTAACACCTTCAAGTGCCCCAACATATCCTGGTGGAGTTTTAATGACGCCACCTTTGATAATAAACACGTTGTCAGCAGATCCTTCCGCCACATAGCCTTGGTCATTTAGCATCAACGCTTCACTAACGCCCGCTAAGTTGGCTTCAATTTTCACTAAAATATTATTCAAGTAGTTCAATGATTTCACTTTCGGAGATAATACATCCGCTCTGTTCCTTCGACTTGCGACCGTTGCAATTTCCACACCCGTTTCATAAAGCTGTTCAGGAAACAGTGCGAGTTGTTCTGCAATCACGATGACTTGGGGTTCTTTACAATGAGTTGGATCTAATCCAAGGTTTCCAACGCCTCTCGATACGACGACACGGACGTAAGCATCATCAAGTTCATTCCGCCTCAAAGTTTCAGCAACAATTTCCGTTAGTTCATCTTTACTATACGGAATCTCTAGCATGATTGATTTCGCAGAATCGTATAAGCGATCAACATGTTCTTGCAAGCGGAATACATTGCCGTCATACATTCTAATCCCTTCGAACACCCCATCTCCGTATAGAAATCCATGATCATACACAGATACAACCGCCTCATTTTTATTTACATAGCGGCCGTTAAGGTAAATCCATTGTTCGCTCATGTCGATCGCTCCCTTCATCAAGAAATAATGGTCTATAATTGGTCAATGACAGGTGTTTAAAACCGTCAAATTTTTAAGTTGCGGACTATGTTACTCCCGTTTTTTGAAACAGTCAACCTTATTTTTTGACAATTTTGACTTCTCTGTTTATTCGTAAACGCTTACATGATATTGCCTACAATGTTTTAACCCTATTAAAATTTTTTTGAAAGTCCTGTTTTAGGTGCAAAATGAGATGAAATGACAAAAGGAAAATGACTAGCATGGAGGAATTGGAGTGATCGCTTTTTATGATTCATTTGGAGGAGATCATAGATAGAAAAAAAGACCCAAATGAAGGGTCTTTTCGATATATTTTGACATTATGTAAAACTGGGTGAAGGTGAGCCTTACCGTCGAATAAGCATGCAATTAACCTTTTTAAACACAAAAAAACACGAAACCTATGTTTCATGTAAAATGGCGGACCCGACCGGATTCGAACCGGCGATCTCCTGCGTGACAGGCAGGCATGTTAACCCCTACACCACGGGTCCAAAGTATGTATTATGTAAGTTTAATCGACGTAGTAAGTTTTAAATTGGTTGCACCCCTTCGGGTACTCCAGATGTTCATTGAGCAAGCTGTCATTTCAACGTCGTGCAATGAACTTAAATTGGTTGCACCTAAAGGTACTACAGTCTAAAACTAGCTACGATGTAAGTCGACGTAGTAAGTTTTAAATTGGTTGCGGGGATAGGATTTGAACCTATGACCTTCGGGTTATGAGCCCGACGAGCTACCAGACTGCTCCACCCCGCGCCGATAATAAAGTGTACGGATGATGTTTATTCCGTTTGTCGTCCTTTCCTCTACTAGTTCATGCTATCGAAGCTAGTTGCGTCAGGACAAGTCGACGTGATTTCACTAGAAGCTTATGCTCCTTGCTCCACCCCGCGCCGATAATAATTGGACGTTGTTGCTGTCCGTTATGTTTTGTCCTGTTTCAATCGGACAATTACTAATATACCATGTTGATATAGGACATGCAAGTGTTTTCTTATATTCTTTTTCTAATACAGGAAAGTGCTACCAAAATGGCAGCACTCTGCTCTATGATAATGCTACTTGAAACGCTTCTTCTATATCTTTATAATCCTCAATTCCTACTGAAATTCGGATTAAACTCTTCGTAATCCCCATCCGTTCTTGTTCAGATTTGGGTAACGCACGATGAGATGTACCAATAGGATAAGAAATTGTCGTCTCGACACCAGCTAGTGTTGGAACCACACCGATCCAATCTAACTTCTCGCTAAAAGTATTTGGATTAATGTCTTCACCTAACAGAATGGATACAATTGCACCATTCCCTTTTTCTGAAGCGTGCTCAGGATAATACACTTTTTTGATTCCCTCATGCTCTGATAAATAGCTAGCCAACCTCTGAGCATTTTGAATATGTTTTTCCATCCGTACACTCAAAGTTTTCAGTCCTCTACACGTTAACCAAGCTTCAAATGGGCTCAAGTTGCTGCCTAAATTCATGACCTTCTTCTTCGCTTTTTCGATCAAGACTTGATCACCAACAATAACCCCTGCTGTGATATCCGAGTGTCCGCCTATATACTTTGTCGCACTATGCGCCACAATATTGATTCCATCTAAATATGGCTGCATGAGATACGGTGTTGCAAATGTATTATCAATCATCGTCTTAATATTATATTCTTTACCTAACGCCACAATCGTAGATAAGTTTTCCACTCGTAAAAAAGGATTTGTTATTGATTCAGAATACAGCAAGACTGTATTGTCTTTTATTGCAGAACGAATACTGTCTTTTGATTCAAAAGAGACAAACGAAACTTCGATTCCAAAGGTAGGTAATTCTTTAGCGAGTAATTGATATGTACCACCGTAAAGGTCTTCGCATGCCACTATGTGATCTCCATGCTCAGCGACTGCAAGAATGCCTGCTAAAATTGCCGAAATCCCTGACGACGTCGCAACACCCTTAGGAGCACCTTCCAGTTGAGCTACACCTGTTCCGAGATCGTCCGTATTTGGATTACTAACCCTTGAATACATATGAGGGGACTTTCCTTCAAAATAACCCTCTAATTCATCTAAATTAGAAAATTTAAACGCTGAAGTTTGATAGATTGGCTGTGCCTTACTAGTCGATTCTGACTTAAGCTTTTTGTTAAAATGAACTGCTTTCGAATCAAAACGAAACTTTTCCAATGATATCCCCTCCATTTTGATTAAATATAACATGAATAAAAAACCAAGCAAAAACAAACACTCAGCTTCGATGTTGAAGTTGATGTTTAAAAATCATAAAGACGATTTTTGGTTCAAAAATCTTCCTTTTTAGAATTTTACTAACTAAAAAGTAGTCGAAAACTTTCTTATGAGTGCTCCGTATGAGTGCTCCGTAGAATGATTTTCTCTCTACCGAGCACTCATTGCGCAACCTATTTCATATATAGATGATTTTTGTGCCAAAAATCTTTCCTAATACGAGTGTTTCATACAACTTCGTCCATACTTGTGGAACTTTTGCTCTCTCTTAGGGAACTTACACTCTCGCTTGAGGAACTTTCGCTCCTACTTGTGGAACATTTGCTCCCACTTGGGGAATTTGGTGAATTTTTACTACATGCTTTGTTGTTTTAAGTCCTTACGGACTTTAATTCCTTTCAAACACAAAAAAGAGCAGTCTTTCGACTACTCTCGATAGTGCCCGGCGACGTTCTACTCTCACAGGGGGAAGCCCCCAATTACCATTGACGCGCGAGCTTAACTTCCGTGGTCGGCTTCGGTTTACGATGAACGGCGGATCTCTTTGTCATCTACAGTCGTGCCGTCCTCGCGTATATCATACGCTCCGGTCGTCACTCCTTTGTTTCCTCGACCTCCTTGTTC